>JAYTON010000785.1:0-5892 GCA_043747725.1 Saprospiraceae bacterium | reverse complement strand
GGTCCGGGTCCGGTTACGGTTTTGTCATTGGCGATGACTACCCCCTCAGTAGGTTGGGTCATACCGCTGATAGTCCCTAACAAAGTTGATTTACCACAGCCTGAGTGACCAATGAGAGCGACAATTTCACCTTTTTTTACGGTGAGGCTAATGTCTTTTATGGCTGTATAAATGCCTTTGGCTGTTTTAAAAGAAACCGTTATATTTTGAACATCAATACTAATGGTCTGCTTTTTATCCGTTGGTATCGTTGTAGTAGAGACACTCGGATTGGTGGCGACGAAAGCCGCCATATTACTTTTTGTCATAGCTCAAACGATTTTGAAGTGATGAAAAAGCACGGTCCAGCAATAAGCCTACAATACCGATGATGAGTATAGCGCAGAGGATTTTTTCGAGGTTGCCACCGTTCCAACTATCCCAAACGAAAAAGCCAATGCCTAAACCTCCCGACAACATTTCACCCGCTACGATGACCATCCACGCTACGCCGATACTCAAGCGCAAGCCCGTGATGATATGCGATAACGCATAAGGCAATAAAATCTTCGTGATGTATTTATATTTTGAAAAACCATAAGCTTTTCCAACATTAATAAAGTCTTGTGGAATAGATGACACACCAAACGCTGTATTGATAAGCGTAGGCCATAAAGACGTAATGAAAATAACAAAAACCGTAGCACTGGGTGCTGATTTGAAGGCTAATAAGCCCAGAGGAAACCAAGCTAAAGGTGATACAGGTCTTAGAATTTGAACAATGGGATTGATTAAGCGCATACCTATTTTACTTGAACCCATTAAAATACCCAAGGGGATAGCCACTAAACTCCCAAAAATGAAACCTAAAAATACCCGCCCGATAGAACTCATCAACTGAATGCCAATGCCTTTATCGTTGGGTCCATTATCGTAAAAAGGATTTTTCAACATTTCACCAAATACAATGAGGGTTTTGAAGGGTCCCGGAATTTCGCTTTTTGTTGTCCAAGTAATGATTTGCCATATTCCCAAAAGAATGGCAATACTCCCCATGAAATAGAGCGCATTGAATATCAGAGATTTATTTTTCATATCAATTTATTTTTATAAATCAGCCACAAAGCGAGAGAACAAAAGGTTGGATAAATTCTCTCGCCGTGACTTGAAATAAAGTATCAGAAAAATTTATTTGACTGCCATGACTAATGGTTTCGCAAATACTGAGGGGTTGCTTGGGTCGAACGTTTTTTTCAAAATTGTAATTTCGAAAGGCTTCATATCGTCTTCCGTTTGTAAACCATTTTCTTTTGCAAACTCTGCGTAGAGGTCAGAAAGAATCAATTTGTCAGCAATCTCTTTGTAGTTCGGTTCAGTAGACAAATAGCCATAACGTACATAACTGGCTAAGAAAAACATCGCGTGTGATTTGCGCGGCATAGTCACCAAACCGTTATCAAAAAATTTCATATTATCATCGGTGTATTTAAAATCGGGTAAGCCGCAGCCCTGCTTGTATTGACCGGCTAAACGCCCTGCAATGACCGCTGCTGGAGCATTGACATATTGTTGCTGACCCAATATGGTAGCCGCTTCTTTGCGATTGTCCATATTATCCAACCATTTTTGAGCTTCAAGAATGGCTTTCATGATTTTTTTCAAATCTGCCTTTTTAGTTTCTGCAAATGTTTTATTGACCACTAAAGCTTTTTCAGTATGATTTTTCCAAATATCTTGACTGGCAACATGCGTAAAGCCGATACTATCTGCCACCGCTTTACCATTCCACGGCTCGCCTACTGAGAAACCATCCATATTGCCAACTTTCATATTCGCTACCATTTGTGGCGGTGGAATAGTGATTGTTTTAACCGATTTCATATCAATACCCGCTGATTCCATCCAGATTTTAAGCCAAAGGTCATGCGTACCACCGGGAAGGTCATAGCGAAAGCCAATTCAGGTTTCTTCTTTTTCAATTCAGTAATAGTAGCTGCTACTTTACTGACATCTTTAGGAGCTACTTTGCCGCAGAAGTCTTTTGAGAGAGTAATTGCTTGACCATTTTGATTCAAAACCATCGCAATTTTCATTTCCTCACCTGCTTTTCCACCGATGCCTGTATAAACTGAAAATGGCATACCGAATAGGCAATGTGCGCCCGTGATTTCACCATTCAAGATTTTATCGCGCACATTTGCCCAAGAGGCTTCTTTTGATAATTCCACTTTAACACCTTCTTTTTCAAAAAAACCTTTTTCTTTAGCGATGACTAAAGGTGCGCAATCAGTTAGAGGTATAAAACCGAGTTTGTAAACAGTCTCAGCTTTTGATTCTGAACCCTGTTTGCCAGCGCATGATATGAATAGAGAGATTGTACTCAATAAAATGGCGATTGTATATATTGATTTTTTCATTTCTTTCATTGTTATGTTTTATAAAAATAGATTTAAATTTTTTTAACTAAAAAAGTGCTATTATTTTTTAGCAGGTGAAAGCAATTCAGGTTTAAAGTTGATGGATAAATAAGCCCAAGTCGCTGTCTGATTGGCTTTGCCTATTGTATTGCGTTTCACCACTTCCAAATTATCGTTGGCGAACATCATGCAATAGCCGGCTTCAAAACCGATGTTTTTACTCAAATTATAGTTTAAAATTAAATCAGTCTCTGTTCCTAAGTGCTTGCCCAGAAGCGTTTTACCAGTAGCATCAGCTACTTTATTGGCGGCATTTTGAGCCAATGAGAAGCTGTGCACATCCAAACCAACCGTAAATTTTGGAGACGCTACATATTTCAAGCGGAGGTAGGGATTAGATAAACCAGCGACAGGTGAGCCTGTACCGGCATAGAAATAATCCATCAAGCCCCAAAATTTATGCGGTGTACCGTAAAGAGGGTCAAAGCGCTTGCTTTCAGTGGTTTTAGTATCCATAGCATCGCCTGAAAGAAGGTCATAACCGACTCCAATGGTATATTTCCCTTTTGTGTAAGCTCCATAGGCTGTAAAATGGTAGGCTGAAAGGTCTTTGCCATCGCGGTCTTTACCACTTTGGATGAATGCCCCTACTGAATAACTGAGGACTTTTTGAACAGTACCCACTGCCAATAATCCAGCAGTGATTCGGCTATTAACGCCCTTAACATCGTAGCGGCGACCATAAACTTTTTCAGTACCCGCTGTGATAGAGTCTAAACGGTATTTTCCGAAATCGTCTTTAAACAGTAAGCCTGATAATTTCATACCGCCAAACTTTTTAGCGGCATATATATATTGCATGGTTTTATACATTTGATTCCCTCCATTTGTGGAGGGCGTTGCTGTCAAAATAGGCGCACCGCCTAAGGTAGTCGTTGGAATAAAGCCTGTCGGAATCGTCACTGTTGCTCCTTTTACCGTGATATACTGAGGGGTATTGCCAGCAGTATAGAATGTATTGAAAACGCCAAAAGCATCAGTTGTTTGGTTGTAGGCTACACCTAAATCCACTTGCCATCCTTTATTATTGAGTTTTAATAAAGCGGCATCATGACGACGACCTTGCTGAAGCCAATCCAAATTGCCGATTAATCGAGAGTCATCATAAAGCAATTCCTGACGCCCTACTTTTAGCGACAAGCCAAGAGAATCACTCAAAAGTGCCTCTGCCCAGGCCTCATGTAGGCTCAAGCGCGAACCGTCGGCATTGCTGATAGTGGAAGCATCTTGACCCCACACGCGCACGTCTTGAATGGACATCCCAAAAGCCAATTTCTCAAATTTGTAATTGAGCGAAAGGCGTGATCGTTGAGATATAAATCCAGCAGCAGCAGTATCGCCATTGCCTGAAATATCCTTAGGTGTCAATGTCCCGACGCCATTTCGATATTCCGCTCTGGGTCTAATTTGAGCGGACATCGTCAGTTGAGCCGTTGCGTATGTCGAAAAACCGAGCAAAACGGTCATCGTCATCAGCAGCATCTTGCAATTCTTAATTTTTTCCATTTCCTTTGTGGTGAGTTGTGAAATAAAAATTGTTTTACAAAACATAGCCTTAAAGCGAGTACCAGTCGCTTTGAGGCATTTTTTTTATATTTATTGTATCCTTTCCAAAGCCAGTGCTTCATTTGGAAGCGTTTCAATGACGGTTTCTGTTTGTTTTTCAAATGAAGTAAAAAGCACCAATAAACCAACACTCACCACCACCAAACCGATAATCGTAAATGCCCCGCCATAACCAATACTTGCTGATTTGAAAAGAAAACCTGCCAACATGCCACCGACATTACCCCCTGCACCGACGATACCCGCCACCGAACCGACATTCGAGCGGTTGATAAAAGGCACAATCGAATACGTCGCTCCGTTTGCCATTTTTAGGAAAAAAGCAAAACTTAGCATAGCAATAATAGCCACCGTCAAATTATTGGATTGAGCAAATAAAGCAATGCCAATCCCTTCGCAAATTAGTAATGCCGCTAAAAGCCACCCTTTGCCCTTCAATCCCATTTTTTTACCTACTTTATCCGCTACAATGCCGCCGACTGCACGGGCGAAAATATTCATGAAACCAAATATGCCTGCCAACAAGCCGGCTGTCGCCAAATTCGCTTGAAATGT
This sequence comes from Saprospiraceae bacterium, assembly GCA_043747725.1. Lineage (GTDB taxonomy): Bacteria > Bacteroidota > Bacteroidia > Chitinophagales > Saprospiraceae > JAAFJT01. The sequence continues at coordinate 1,315 of JAYTON010000785.1, read as the reverse complement.
ATCTACAAAATAGATAGCAGCGACATTATCAAAAGTGATTTCGATGCCGAAGCAAGCACCATAAGCAAAAAACAATGCCCATGTGCGCCAATCTTTGGCGGCATCTTTAAGGCTGCCTTTAGTTTGGATGGGGCGTTCGATGTCTTTATAATTGCCTTCGGGCGTGTCTTTTGTATATTTGTAATAAACAAAAGACAATATCAACAAGGCAACTCCAGGGAAAATCATGGCATAACGCCAAGCATCAGATTTAATAAAACCCAAGCCCACAAGCCCGGCAAAAATCAAGGGCATCACCATATTAGTGATACCACCGCCGAGATTGCCCCAACCACCCGCTACTGCATTGGCAGTGCCGACAATATTGGGTGCAAACATTTTGGAGGTGTGAAATTGAGTCAAAACGAAAGATGCTCCGACAATGCCGATAGCAAAACGGAACATCAGAAACGAGTAATAATCATGGGCAAAACCAACCAATATGGTCGGAATGGCACTCGCTATAAGTAAATAAGTGTAAGTCAAACGAGGTCCTACTGTATCGCAAAGCCGCCCAATAATTAAGCGCGCTAAAATAGTGGCGGTAACAGAGGCTATGACGATATTGCCAATTTGAGATTTTGTTAGATGCAATTCTTCGCGGATAATCGGCATCAAAGGCGCAAGACCAAACCAGGCAAAAAAGCAAAAGAAAAAGGTCAGCCATGTGATGTGAAAAGTACGCATTTGAATGCCTTTGAAGCTTAGGACATTCAGTTTGTCCAGTGGACGATTTGTTTGATTCTCCATAATCAAGAAAGGATGAGTTTGATAATAAAAATTGGTTTTTTAAAAAAATACGGACTACCCCCTCAGTATGCACAGCATACTAAAGACTTGAGCGGATATAATCGCTCTAAAAACCGTTTTTCACAAACTCAAGGCAATTATCAACAGGAAAGTGTTGTTGGAAATAAAAAGTAGGCTAAATTCAAGAGAGTTGAATCAAAATCTTGAAAATATCAAGCCTTTTTTATTCTTTTGCAGAGAATTGTAAAATAACGCACGTTCATTTTGCAATCTGCCTCGGAGCGATCCCACTCGCTTTCGAGGCTTTTTTTTTGGAATGACAGTTTTCAATCGCTATTTAAGTCCCCACTCATACGATTAAAACAACTGTCAAAATCTGAATAATTAATTGGTTTTTATACTTCTGAATCTCGGCTTTCCGAGCGCTTCAACATATTTGATGAGTCAAAGTTAAGACCTTAATTTTGATAAAACAAAATGCCCCTTCTTCAAAACGCTTCATTTTAAGTTATTTCAGCCGTTTTGG
>JAYTON010000784.1:0-1517 GCA_043747725.1 Saprospiraceae bacterium | reverse complement strand
AAAAATACTGTCCACATTGGGCAATTCTCTCAGCAATTGATTGAGCCTAACATTGGCAAAAACACCGCCTGATAAAGCTAATTTTACCGATTTTTCCTTTAAATATGCTACCAAAACGTGTTGAATCTCTTTCAAAACCACCCCCTCAGTATTTTTCTGTAAAGCGAAGGTGATATCCTCTCGGCTGTACGCCGCCGTATTTTTTTGCAACCAATCCATCAGTAAAATGCTGTTGAGCGCATAATCTGCCCCCGTCGCATTTAGCCCTTTGAAGCTCATTTTTTTTCTCAAGGCAATCAGCCCTTCTTTATTTGCCAATTGATATTTCTCTTCAAAATGTTGATTGGGGAATCTTTTGAAAGCATTATTTTCATAAAAAAACAAGGCGTTCATTTTTTGCACCAAATCCGTTGCTTTTCCGAAAGCTGCCAAACCCATTATTTTTCCTTCATGTCGATTGGGTTTGAAACCGAAAAAACTGGTCACGCAACTGTACAACTGCCCAATGGATGTCGTATAGTCATTTTCTACAATAAGAGAGAGATTGTCATGCACATTAGGCAAGTAAAAATTGAAGGCTTCGCCATCCCCATGTCCATCGCAAGTTATGACCAAATCTGCTTTGAATGGTGCCTGATAATATGCACTGGCGGCATGTGCAAGGTGATGTTTATAAAAAATAATTTGGGCTTTTTTAAAGCCTTTTTGCCTAACTTGCTCTATGAAAAATGTTTTATTGTGTTCTCCAACATTTTGTTTTAAAATATGTAAAAAAGCACCGATTCTATAAGCCAAATCCACATATCGATGTATTTTTTTTCTAAAAAACCGATATTTAATATCGTGTGGACTGTAAAGATTATAAGAAAAACCACCGAATGCGACGACATCAATATCCGATTCCGTCAATCCAAATTTTTCAAAAAGATACTGAATGGCTTTTTCGGGATAGCCTAATTCCGATTTTTTTCGGCTCAATTTTTCTTCTTCCACGGCAGCCATCAACTCGCCATTTTGAATGAGGCAAGCAGACGAATCATGACCATAATTAATACCTAAAACATTCATTGTCAATAAATTACACCAGCCACTGACCTCCTTGTGAAGGTATGGGGGCTATATCTTAAAAAATTCATGAATAGCTGCTACAATTTGCTTGGCAGCTGTACCTTTGCCCAAAAAATGGCTTTGTACTGAGGGGGTCGGGAAGTGGTGAGCGCGTTCTATAATTTTATCAGCATGGGCACTCGTCAAGTATGTCCAGCCTTCTTTTACCGCTTCAATCCATTCAATTTGAGTATCGGGAATGATGCATCGCACTTGATGAAAATATGCCTCTTTGACCACGCCACCCGAGTCCGTGATGACCATTTTAGCGTTCCGAATCAAGGCTTGTGTGTCCCAAAATCCGACGGGGTTGATTATTCTTAAATGCGGATTTTTTATTAAATCTTGAAAACCAAATTGCTCAATTGCTGCTTTTGTGCGCGGATGAATCGGAAAAATAACAGGGCTAT
>JAYTON010000783.1:0-3902 GCA_043747725.1 Saprospiraceae bacterium | reverse complement strand
GGATAGCTTTTGGGTTAAATTAAACAAGTCTATGAATAAAATATCTACCCTTTTTCTTCTGTGTTTTGTAGCACAGGCTGTCTCTGCACAACTATTTGTCGAGGCTGGTGTCAATGCCCAAATGTTGTTTATCAAACGCAATGAATCACCCGGTTTGAGTGCCGTATCAGAACTCATTTCAATCAGCGGCGGCAATCCTAATACTACCTTACCTAACAGATTTCGGTCAAGAGTGATTGCCCCTAAAATCAGTATTGGTTATCGGATTCCATTTGAAGATTTCAATCTGCTCATATCAGCCGGTACGAGTCAAGATTGGTCCAACTCTTTCAAATTGCGCGGCACGGCTGCCGTAGGTGGCAAAACCTACCCCTATCCTGAATGTTTTAGTGTGCGAGTACGGGCATACAAAACATGGGAGACCGGATTAAGCATCGGCGGCGAGTTTTGTTTCGACAATCAAAAGTCTGAAACGCTGCTCAATAACAGCAATCTGAAACCCAACGTCAAAGGTTTGCTCAATCAAATCAGCAGTGATATTAATTTATTAGGCAATGGGGTTACGCGATTCATGCAAATTAATGGCGTTATCGGTTGGCAACAGACAAAAGACAATATAGAGTTTGGAACGTATGGCTTAGTTGGCATTGTAGGTAATTCACTGGGTGTACAAGCCGATTTGAAAGTGCGCTATTTTTTTGGGAAATGAAATAGTCAAAAGTCTTGATTTTATATATAAAAAACTATTTTAGTCAACGATTAGGCTATTAGGATAGAACCAATCAGTATTTCTGACTGAGGAACTACTTTGTTTTTAAAGTTAAAGATCAAAATAGCCTTATTCTTGCATTTCGTCCAATCCATTCTTTTTTCGACAAAAAATATAGGGGTTAATGCCGAGCCATTGGTGTTTGTTGTAACTTTCCATTTTATGAAAATCTTAATCAAATACTGTCGAAAATGAAAAAACTCTTACTGCTCCTTTTGGCGATACCCCTCAGTATCTCCTCACTTTTTAGTCAAAAAATAGACCTTGAATCGTGGAAAGCCATCAAACCGCGCAGCATTGGACCCGCTTCGATGAGCGGACGCGTCACGACTATTGATGTGGACTTGAAAAATGATATTATTTATGCAGGCTCGGCTTCGGGCGGCTTATGGAAATCTCAATCGGGCGGTATTGCTTGGACACCGATTTTTGATAAAGAAAGCACTCAAAGTATTGGTGCAGTGGCTGTCAATCAAAATAATACGGCTGAAATATGGGTCGGTACAGGCGAAGGCAATCCCCGCAATTCTCAAAACTTCGGCGATGGTATTTTCAAATCCAATGACGGTGGTAAATCATGGAAAAATATGGGCTTGAAGGCATCAAAAGCCATTCATCGCATTATTATCAATCCTAATAATTCGGATATTGTTTATGCCGGGGTTATTGGTTCTGCCTTCGGACCCAACGATGATAGAGGTGTTTTCAAGACGATGGATGGTGGTAAAACGTGGAAAAAAGTTTTATTTGTCAATAATGAAACTGGCTGTGCCGATTTAACGGTTGACCCATCGAATCCTAATAAATTGATAGCGGCTATGTGGGAATATGGTCGAAAACCTTGGACTTTCAACTCCGGCGGCAAGGGTTCGGGCATCCATATTACATACGATGGTGGTGAAACGTGGACAAAACTATCCGATAAAGACGGCTTGCCCAAAGGCGAATTAGGGCGTTGTGGTCTGGCGATTTGTCGCAGCAAACCCAACGTTGTTTATGCCTTAGTTGAAGCAAAAGAAAATGCCATTTATCGCTCAGACGATGGCGGTGCTAAATGGCGTAAAGTAGGAGAAAATGGTGACAGACCGTTTTATTATGCCGAAATTGTATGCGACCCGAAGAATGAAAATCGCCTTTATAATGTCTATAGCCGCATTGGCGTGAGCGAAGATGGCGGCAAAACATGGCGTGAGCTTTTGGATTACAACCATGTGCATCCCGATCATCATGCTTGGTGGATTCATCCCGAGACCCCTCAGTATATGATAGATGGAAACGATGGAGGCTTGGCTTTTACGCACGATTATGGCGTCAACTGGCAATTTGCAGCCAATTTGCCTTTAGGTCAGTTCTATCATGTGAATGTGGATAATGATATTCCTTACAATCTTTACGGTGGCTTGCAGGATAATGGCTCATGGGTAGGTCCTTCGGCGATATGGCGTTCGGGTGGTATTCGGAATGCCGATTGGCAGGAATTATACTTCGGCGATGGTTTTGATGTGATGCCGCGCAAGGGCAATAATCGCTTCATATATGCCATGTCGCAAGGCGGAAGCGTTGCCTATATTGATAAAATAACGGGTGCCAATCAATCTATTCAGCCTCAACATCCCGATGGCGTGGAGTTGCGTTATAATTGGAATGCAGCCATGGCGCAAGACCCTTTTATGGATTGTGGCGTATATTTCGGCTCGCAATTTTTACATTATACAACGGATTGCGGTCAGACATGGAAACTGCTTTCACCTGATTTGACCACCAATGATACCTTTAAAATAGGTGGCGCAAAACGCACGGGCGGTCTGACGCCTGACGTCACCAATGCTGAAAATCATTGCACGATTCTCGCCATTGCGCCGAGCCCAGTTGATAAAAATGTTATATGGGTCGGTACGGATGATGGCAACCTGCAACTGACAACTGATGGCGGCAAAACGTGGAACAATATAGTGTCGAAATTGCCTGGTTGCCCTAAAAATGCTTGGATTCCTCAAATCGAAGTGTCAGGTAAAAATGCAGGAGAAGCCTTTGTCATTGCTAATAATTATCGTCAAAATGACTTCAAACCTTATGCCTATCACACGACGGATTATGGTAAAACATGGGAAAGTATCGTGAATGATAGTCAAGTGGCGAGTTATACTTTGTGCATTGTTCAAGATCCTGTTGAGCCTAATTTATGGTTTCTCGGAACGGATTTCGGCTTATATTTCACCATTGATGCCGGTAAAAATTGGACAAAATGGATGAACGACTATCCCTCAGTACCAACGATGGATTTGAAGATTCATCCGCGCGATGGCGACCTTGTGATTGGTACTTTTGGACGCGCGTTTTGGATTTTGGATGATATACGTCCTTTCCGTGAAATGGCTAAAACGAAAGGCGAGGTTCTCAATAAAAAATTAAAAGTATTTGACCCTGCCGATGCTTATTTAGCCAATTCGCGCAGTTTTCAAGGCGAGCATTTTCAAGCGGATGCTGTTTATGAAGGTAAAAATAAAGCACCGATTGCTATGCTAACCATCTGGAGTAAACCTAAAATTGCTGATAAGACTGAAAAGAAAGAAGAAAAAGCCTCCGACAAAAAAGAAGCTAAACCCATGGATAAAAAAGACGTCAAACCCGCTGATGATAAAGCCAAAATCGTCATTTTTACTGAGGGGGGTGACACCGTTCGGAATTATTCAGTCAAACTGGACTCCACTATGAGCCGCATTTATTGGCCCCTCAATCGCAATGGTGGTCGTTTTCCATCTTGGACTGAAGGTGGTGGCGAGGGATTTAGAGGCGGTGGCGGTGGCGGCGGCGGAGCAGCCAGTGGCGACGATAACGACCCTCCGGGTTCAGGTGGACAGGTACTGCCTGGTCGGTATAAATTTGTCATTTCATTCAATGGTGAAAGAGATTCGACTTATATCAACGTTAAACTTGACCCGCGCTCGGAGTTGACCATGAAAGATTTGGTGGATAAAGATGCTGTGATGAGCGATTTTAGAAAACTGATTGACAAATCTACCCAAGCATTCAACCGCTTGAAAGAAGCCGATAAAACAGTCGGTTTGGTAGATGCTCAATTGGCTCAAACGGCTCCTGATACAGTTAAAAAAGAGATGACAAAAATAGGTAA
>JAYTON010000782.1:0-2140 GCA_043747725.1 Saprospiraceae bacterium | reverse complement strand
ATATTATGGGTATCTTTTTCGTAGCGAATCATAATTCAAAGTAATGATGAATGATAAATGATGAATAACGCAAATCTACAAATCTTTTAAACTTTTAGGTCTGGTTTTTATCTCCCAACGAAAGCCTTTTAATTTCAACTCATCATGATTGGTGGTGCGCATGGGCAATGCTTTGGCTTTGGGTTGCGTATAGAATTTGAGGGTTTCCACTTTATTATTGCCAAAGAAAATGAGCATTTCAGAGCAGTCCACTTTGTTAACATTGATATAAGCGTTTTTATCATCTAAGGCATAATACACCGATTCGGCATTCCCCTCAGTCAACATGCGTCGAATATCATCACCTTCAAAAAATGCAGTCACTTCACGCCCCTTGATTTGATTGTAATAAATTTCGTCTCGAGAGTTGATGATTAAAGCATTGTTTTTTAAGAAAACACGGTCTATCTTCTTGTCTTTCAACAAGATACGGATGGTGTCGGCTAACATTTGAGAAGTATCCGACCAAATAATGGGGTTTCTGAAAAGCCTGAAAATAGAGTCTTGCTGCGAAAAAGTGAGGGAATCGCAGGTGCTTTGAAAATTCGATTTATACATCCGCACCTTATGATAGGCGAGCATATTTCGATTAGTATCTAAAGCATTTTGTTTAAATGAAATAATGGTATCAGCTCGCAACCAAAGTGTATCAGTATCAATCAAAGAAGTCAAAATGGGACGACCTCCGCTGGCTTTGATATAGTCTTTCCGTTGGTCGTAATTCATTGTTTCACATACAATTGAGCTTTTGGCGGCAGTATCTTGCCAAAAGACATTGCCTTTGGCGATGCCGATGCTGTCTTTAAAATCAACAAAATCCGCTACGAGTATTTGATTGTCATTGACGATTTTTGAGCGTCCACGTGTGGAGTAGGTTTTAGATTTAGAATTAACATTGATAGTATCTGATACAACATTTTGTTTATCATCTTTATAACGAGCATTGCCTTCCAGTTGACTAACCTCCGTTTCTCGATTGTAGCGAATGGTAGTCGCGCGGGCTTCGCGTAGGCTATCCATCGAAAAAGCATTGCCTCGCAATTCAATGACCTTCGTTTTACCATCATAAAACATTGAATCGGATGTGGCGACTTGATCGCGCTTTTTATACTGAGGGGAGGGATATAGTTCCGCTTTTTCATTCGGCAAATCATAGAACCCCCCCTCAGTATAAAACTGTGCGGTGTCTTTCATGTATATGAGCGTGGGTGCAAGGAAATATGCCGTATTGGTTTTAGTATTAAAACGCAGTGTATCGGTTTTTAAATCAAAATCTTTATAGGCTACAATGACTTGGTCTTTAAAAAATGCTTCGTTGGACTGAACAAAGAACTGACCTCTTCGGCTGGTAAGTTGGGTGCTGCCATTGTCAAGGGTGGATTTTGTTGTGTAAGTGGCAACTTTTGTATTTAAATTGTAATTAAGTTTATTTGTAAAAAGTTTTTTATTATTATTATCTAATATAACATCGCCAAAAAGGTCGGCACTCCGTATAAAACCAAAATAGCGCAACGAATCGGCAAAAATATTCAACGAATCACCTTGCTTGATGACAACGTTACCTCGCGCAAACACGTTATTGTTATTGTCCAAAATAGCGGAATCGCAATAGAGAATGGCATCTTTATGTTGCAATTTGACATTACCTTTAAATTTTTGGACGGTCTCATTCTTTAACACAAGGAACTCTCCGAAATCGGAATGTAAAATCTTGACATGCGCCGTATCATTAGCAGGTGGTTGCGCGCCTGGGTATTGAGCCAACGATTTATGTGAGCATAAAATAGAAATCAAGAATAAAATAAACCTTGTGAGTGGTTGAAGTTGTCCTAAAGTTTTTATTATAGAAAAAAACACCTTATTTTTATCAATCATTTTAAAAATTTGAGCTGCAAAATTAACGATTCAAGCTCAATTCTGTTGCCTTGCCTTCAAAATACTGAGGGGTATGTTAAACTTGATATTTTTTTTAATATAATTTTTGATTTAAATGTAGATAATATCTATTTTGCATCTAAAATCATTCAATACACAATTTTAGAAAAAAAACTGATTTTCTTAAAACATAAAAATAATCCATGTATTTGAACCGACATCTACT
>JAYTON010000781.1:0-3794 GCA_043747725.1 Saprospiraceae bacterium | reverse complement strand
ATAAAAATATGCCAATGCCGTATCGATTCATAACAATAAAAACGCCTAACCAAATCTTATTCGGTTAGGCGGATGAACGCGCAGTTTCAGGTAGACCCTCAAAATACAAGTTTTATATTGTTTTAACTCTTAATTTGCCATTTCCGAAAGAAACTTCAAGCGAATCAGTTGCACTTCTTCATAGGTCAATTCCTCATCGTCTTCTTTCAATATTTTATAGGCTTCGTCTGGGCTGTCATTCTCGGATTTCATGAAGAAATCGTATATTTCATCTTGCACACCATCATCTATCACATCATCAATACTATAATCAAGGTTCAATTTCATACCCGACGTAACAATAATATTCAGCTCGTCCATCAGTTCGTGATAGCCCATCTGGTTTTGCCTTGCCAATTCCGCCAATGGTACTTTTTTATCAATACCTTTGATAATCGCTACCTTCGTTTTGGATTGGTTAGCGACTTGTTTGATGACAAAATCCTGCGCCCGTTCTATTTCATTTTCCTCAACATATTTGGCAATTAATTCAATAAATGCTTTACCATATTTCTGTGCTTTACCCGCCGATACACCGCTGACTTTCGTCAATTCGTCCATCGTAATCGGGTATTGAGTCGCCATATCTTCAAGGCTTGGATCTTGGAAAATGATATACGGCGGCACATTTTTCTTCTTCGCCTCTGTTTTACGCACGTCTTTGAGCATTTTCAACAGCATCGCATCCAATGCTACAGGGCGCGCTTGCATTTCCTCAGGGTCGCTGTCGACTTCATTGAAATCCCGATTGATAGTAATCATGACCTCGTGCGGCTTATCCATGAAAACTTTGCCCAAATCCGTTAAGTGAATCACTCCATATTGCTCAATTTCTTTATAAATAAAATTATGCAATAGCGCGTGTCGAATAACGGAGTTCCAAAACACATCGTCTTTGCCTTTGCCCTGACCAAATTGCTCATGCTTATTGAATTTAAAATCTTTAATCTCCTTGGTTTCATTACCCATTATGAAATCCACCACCATTTTGATGGTGTATTGTTCGCTCAAAGTCTCGATGGCTTCGAGGGCAATGACCATATATTCCTGAACATCTACTTTTTCCTTTGGATTGCGGCAATTATCGCACATTTTATTGCAGTTGGAAGATGAGTAGGCTTCACCGAAATAATGCAATAAAAACTCACGACGGCAAGCTGTTGTTTCCGCATAGGCAGTCATTTCTTCCATGAGTTGCATGCCCATTTCACGCTCTGATACGGGTTTATCACGCAGGAATTTTTCCAAACGCGTAATGTCTTTATAACTATAAAAAGCAATGCAACGCCCTTCCAATCCATCGCGTCCACCACGACCTGTTTCTTGATAATAATTCTCAATGGATTTAGGAATATCGTAATGCATGACGAAACGCACATCGGGCTTATCTATGCCCATACCGAAGGCAATTGTGGCTACAATAACATCAATATCTTCCATCAAAAAAGCGTCTTGCGTATTGGCGCGAGTCTTGGCGTCGAGTCCAGCGTGATAAGGGGCGGCTTTGATACCATTTACATTCAGAACCTTAGCAATGTCTTCAGTGGCTTTACGCGATTGGACGTATATAATACCTGATTTTTCAGGTATTTCCTTAATAATTTGGATAATTTGCTTGTGAACTTGCTCTACTTTGCTGGGCTTGGGGCGCACTTCATAGAATAAATTATCGCGATTGAATGACGACACAAAGGTATTTTCATTGTGCATATCCAAATTTTTCACAATGTCAATCTGCACTTTAGGAGTAGCCGTAGCCGTCAGTGCAATAATCGGTACGCGGTTATCAATCGTTTCAATCATGGTACGAATACGGCGATATTCGGGTCTGAAATCATGTCCCCATTCTGAAATACAATGCGCTTCATCTACTGCCACGAAAGAAATCTTCGTATTCTGAAAGAACTCGATGTTTTCATCTTTCGTCAGCGTTTCGGGTGCAACGTAGAGCAGTTTAGTGTGTTTGTCCGTGATGTCTTGCTTTACCTTTTTTATCTCCGTTCGAGAGAGCGAAGAGTTGAGAAAATGCGCCACTTCATCGCCATCGGAGTAGCCTCGAATGGAATCCACTTGGTTTTTCATCAAGGCAATCAGGGGAGATATAATTAAGGCAGTGCCTTCCATCATTAGGGCAGGTAATTGATAACAAAGTGATTTACCACCACCTGTCGGCATCAGTACAAACGTATCATGTCCCTCTAAAACGCTTCTGACAATCGCCTCTTGATTGTCTTTGAATTTATCGAATCCAAAATATTTCTGCAAAGACTCGTTTATTAGATCTTTCGTCACTTCCATTGTCGCCATTTCGATACGAGTTTATTCGATTATTTTTTATTAAAAAAAAAGATAATTGATGATTTAATAATGATTTTTAAAAAATTCAAATCTTATATCATAAAAATTTTAATTAATCCAAAACGACAATCATACTGAGGGGGTGTCATTTAATCAAAATTTTTAGTATAATTATTGGAAATAGCCAAATTTTATTCTCAATTAGGGTAAAAAAATAAAATCCAATCAAGTCAACGACTCTGATTGGACTCTAAAATTAAAACAAATAATCTGTTTATTTCCAAATTTAAGATTATTTTTTTTGTTAATGATAAAAAAAAACTTTTAAAACTATGATTAATTTTGCATCTCATTCGGATTCTTCTATCGGTTGACCCATTGTCTGACGGTACGTTGTAAACTCCGTTCCGCATTTATATGAAACAACAAATCATTCAATCTGCCCTCGCCACGCTCGATATTGAAATCGAAACGCTCATTAACTTACGCGAGTGCATCAACACCGATTTTGTCCAAACTGTCGAGACCATTGTCCAATCCAAAGGGCGGGTAATTATTACGGGTATCGGTAAATCTGCCATCGTGGCGCAGAAGATTGTCGCCACCCTAAACTCCACCGGCACCCCCTCAGTATTTATGCACGCCGCCGATGCTATTCATGGCGACATTGGCATCGTTCAGCGCGATGATACCGTAATTTGTATTTCCAAAAGTGGTGACACGCCTGAAATCAAAGTGCTTGTGCCGTTGTTGAAAAATTTTGGTAGCACCCTCATTTCAATGGTGGCTAATAAAGAGTCATATTTGGCTAAACAATCCGATTTTATACTCCACACCCCCATTGCTCAAGAAGCAGACCCCAATAATCTCGCCCCCACCGCCTCTACCACCGCTCAAATGGCGATGGGCGATGCGCTCGCCGTAGCATTATTGGCAGTTCGGGGTTTTACATCGCAAGACTTTGCTCAATTTCACCCAGGCGGTGCATTGGGTAAGCAATTATATTTGCGAGTGCGCGACATTTATCCAAATCATGGCGCCCCCTCAGTATCTCGAGGCACCAATCTCAAAAATACCATCCTTGAGATGACTTCTCAAAGGCTTGGTGCAGCGGTGGTTTTGGATAATGCACAAGAAATAATAGGTATCATCACCGACGGCGACTTGAGGCGTATGCTCGTGAAGGATTTGGATATAAAATTAGTCTGCGCCGAAGACGTCATGACCCCCAACCCTTTGACGATTGACGCCAACGCCTTAGCCGTTGAAGCGATGGTATTGATGCGACAAAAAAGCATCACTCAATTGGTGGTCGTGGACAATGAGCGATACGTTGGCATGGTGCATCTGCACGATTTGTTGAAAGAGGGAATCGTTTGAGTGAAAAGTGAATAGTGAATAATGAAAAGTGGAAAATTGCAACTTTTGACTCAAAGCATATTCACCTCCGCCACCAG
>JAYTON010000780.1:0-1693 GCA_043747725.1 Saprospiraceae bacterium | reverse complement strand
GAAGGGACAATGGTCAGTTCCGACCACTTTTACAATGCCTTGATTGATAGCCGCCCATAAATGCGTTTGGTCTTTTTTTTCACGTAATGGCGGTGACATGACCCATTTAGCTCCTTCAAAATTGGGTTTTTCGTATAAAGATGCATCGAGGATTAAGTACTGAATACAAGTTTCACCAAATACTTTTTGATTCCTGAAACTGGCTTGGCGAATGGCATTCACTGCCCCTTCGCAGGTCATGTGGACGATATAAATCGGGCAATTATTATAAAAACCAAAGTCTGTAAACCGATGCGATGCCTCCCCCTCAGTAATTTCGGGTTGTGAAAGATAGTGATAAACAGGCGTGAGTTTCCCCTCACTGCGGTGCTTGGCAACGAGGTAATCTATCATATCGCCATTGGTCGCATGAGCCGTTACCATCCCACCGCAACGCTTTACCTCTTGCATCAAACCGTTCATTTGCCTATCATCAATCATCAAAGCACCTCTATATGCCATGAACATTTTGAACGATGTAATGCCTTCATTATCAATGAGTTGTGAAATTTCTTTTTTCGTTTCATCATTAAAATCAGTGACAGCCATGTGAAAACTATAATCCCCAACAGCATTATTATTGGCTCTACCCGACCATTCTTCATAAGCCGAATACAGTGAATTACCTTGTTTTTGAAGGATAAAATCAATCACCGTTGTCGTGCCACCATACAAAGCAGCTCGTGTACCCGTCTCATAGCTATCGCTTGAAAACGTGCCCATAAATGGCATTTCGAGGTGTACATGCGGGTCAATCCCGCCAGGGAAAATGAGCTTTCCAGTGGCATCAATAGTTTTGGATACCCCCTCAGTATTCAAGCTCCCTTTGGGGGTTTGGGGGCTACCAATAGCGACGATTTTTTCATTTTCGATAAGTATATCGCCTCTGAAATCGTCGGTAGCGGTGATGATTCTGCCGTTTTTGATTAAAATTTTCATAATTATTAGTTTAATCTTTTATTCAGATAAAAGCTCATTTTTTTTAGGTGGATTTAAGAAATTATCTTTAGAAACAACTTTCAGTCCTGTATTTTTTTCAAGGTTTCGCCTTGCTTTACCTGCTTCGTTTCCACCTATTTGAGCCACTTCATGGTTTTCATTAAAGCCTTGTGCATCATCTTTAACAGCTAAAGAACGAGTAATTTCCTCACTCAATGCTGTAAAAATCAATTCTAAAGGTGTCATGTGATCGCGCAACTCTTGGTTGGGTTTTTCTAAGCCTTTCAGTTTTTTATGCTCGCTTGGGTTTAATCCAAACGTCCCTTTTGCGATGGTAGCAGTTAAAATTGAATACTCTACGCCTTGCTTAACTCCTCTATTTTTCCATTCCTCTGTTAAACGCTTTCGAGTTTCTATAGATTGCAAACGCTCTTTTATCCATTCATCAGTGTAGCCTTTAGCTCTATAAATCTCAGTCATGCGCTCAAATCCTAACTCAGGGCTTTCAGTTTCCTGTATCCGCTCAGTACCGACTTGCGCCAGCCATATTTTTAACGGCTCTGCTTTGGGAGAAGGTACGGACATGACAATTCGCAAAATGCCTTCGGTATTGGCGGCATCCGTTAAGCGGTTTTTACCATCAGGAGCTTTCATTTTCAACTGTAACCAAATCGGTTGCAGTTGATTTTCCTCAGATATTTTATTTTTAATTTTT
>JAYTON010000779.1:0-6512 GCA_043747725.1 Saprospiraceae bacterium | reverse complement strand
GCGAAATGCTGCCCAACGTAGCCAATCGAGCCCAACAAACCTTGCTCTTCGCCCGTCCACAATGCCATGCGTAGAGTCCGACGTGGTTTTATACCACTTTCCTTAATGGTTTCAGTCAAAATACGGGCAACTTCCATCATCACGGCAGAACCCGCCCCATTATCCGTTGCACCTGTACCCGAATGCCATGAATCCAAGTGTGCGCCGAACATGACCACCTCGTCTTTCAAGTCCGTACCGGGTATTTCGGCTATCAGATTGTGCTCCATTTTGTCAGGATTCGTATATTCAGCCTTGATTTCCATCCCCAATTTGACAGGAATCCCTTTGCTCACCATTCTAAAAATTTTATTGTAATGCTCTACAGAAATAGTCAATTGAGGCAATACTTCCGCCTTTTCATCTCGCGCAGCCCCTTCTTTCGCTGATGCACCTGAGATAAAAACAGTGCCTAAATCCCCTTTAAAACTGCGGTCAATCGTCGCTAAAGGTTTTTCTTCATACAGCATTTTTTTCAATGCTTTTGTAAAATCGTTATCACCAAAACCGAAATTGCGTAAAGTGCGCGGCGTAGGCTTCGGCGCATTTGCCATTTCTAACAATTCAGAATCTGTCAACCGCTTGGCTTGTGCATCAAATGGGGGTTTAACTGCACGTATGGTATCGGTTAACACGAATTTTCCGCCCAATTTGCCTTTATATTTCGCTAATTCCTCGATGGTATTGGCAAAAAGATACACAACATCGCCACTCACAGTGCCTTTCGTAGAAGGTGACCATGCTTTGGGATAACCTAAAATGGGAAAATAATTAGGCTCTAAGCCGTGCATTTCAAAGTGTTTGAGTTCCCAACCCCGTCCGAAAGGTCCCCATTGCTCGGTGTGTACATTTTGTAAACCCCAGTCTGTCAATTGCGTTTGCGCCCATTTTGTGGCTTTATCGAGCATCGGCGAACCAGTCAGTCTTGGACCATAAACATCGGTGAGATAGAACGCCGTCTCCATCACTTTGCTTTGTTCCATGCCGATTTTACGGATAATTTTGTTGATTTTTTCATCGGGTGCATCTTGTGCAAGTGCTGTTGCACTGAATATACCGCATACAAGTAAGGGTAAAATTAATTTTTTCATACTGCTTGGTTTTAATTAGATTATTGGATGAATAAAAGTTTTAAATGAGTGAAAACTTTTTATAAAGTTATAAAAATGAGCAATTCTAACGCTTTTTAATAATGTCTTTAGACGAAATCATGTTATTTGCCAATATAAAAATTTGTAAACACACATCGAATACTTTCAAAAGTATCCGATGTGTAGCTCAAGTAGCCCCCTCAGTATAAGCTACCTTTTTTAGAACAAATTTACTAAATTTAGCAACTCAATTAATTATCTAAATTAACTATAAAATATATTTTGAACAATTCAAAATAAACATTATATTTGTTTGCGTAAATTCAATTTATTAATATTTTAATTTGAATTTATTTTTATAATCAAAATTATTATTAACTCTAAATTCCTCATCATGAAAACAGTTTTTTTTGTAGCATGCTGCTTCGCACTGCTCTTGGGATGTAATAAACCTAAAACATCAGAACCCGCTAAAACTACCTCAACTGAAATGACAAAGAAAGACATGACACCTCAACCGGTAGAATTTGCCGACCCTAAATACATGTCGATAGGGAAAAAAGGCTGGGGACAATTGGCTTCCGGCGACATTGATGGCTGGATGAGTAGTTTTGCCGATAATGCTGTGTATGTTTGGAGCAACGGCGATAGTTTAGCAGGCAAACCCGCTATTACACAATATTGGAAAGACAGAAGATCTAAAACGATTGACTCCCTAAAATACTTAAATGAAGTCTGGCTTCCTATTAAAGTAAATCAAGCGCAAAGTATAGAACAGTCCGGCAATTGGGTGTTAAGTTGGCATCAAGTAAATGTTAAATATAAAAATGGTAAGAAACTAACCTTCTGGACACATACAGATACGCATTTTGATAGCAATGATAAAATTGACCGCGTGATTCAATACATGGATAGAGCACCTATCAATGCAGCTTTGGGCATCAAATAAGGCTAAATGTATGAAAGCAAACATGAGACATCTACAACTTTCCGACAGAAAGGTTGAGTTGTAAATAACACTGCCATTCATGGCGGTGACATATGATTAAAGATATTTAAAGGCTTTAGCCAAGCACCTTTTCCAACGAAAACGTGAGTGACTAAAGCCTTTTTTATGATTGAATATTTAAATTTTATCTTAAATTTGTCGCTACCCACTATTTTTAAATCATAAAGAAACATATCATGAAAATAATGCGCCTTCTTTCTCTTCTTGTTTTAATTATTTCTCATCTTGCTTGTTCAAGTGTCAAAAAGGCTACTTCTGTATATGGCATTGCTGATGGTAAAGTTGAATGGATTTTTCTCCAAATGAATGATGTGTATGAAATAGGTGCACTCGATGGTGGTAAAATAGGCGGTATGGCACGCGTAGCCACTCTCAGAAAAGAGCTTTTAAAAGAAAATCCTAACACTTACACCGTCATGGCGGGTGATTTTCTTAATCCCTCATTGATTGGCACTTTAAAATATGAAGGTGAAGGCATTAAAGGTAGGCAAATGGTGGAAGTAATGAACGCCACAGGCATTAATTATGTCTGTTTCGGCAACCATGAATTCGATTTAGATTTTGTGGATTTGCAAAAACGCATTGATGAATCACAATTTGAATGGATTTCGAGCAACGCTTTTCATCAAAATGGTGACAATATCCAACCTTTCAGCCGCTCCAAAGACCCTGAAAACACTTACTTTCCGGAGTACAAAATTATAGAAGTCAAAGACGGTGCATCGGGCGAATCTGCTAAAATCGGCATGTTCAGCGTTGTTTTGGATGCCACTAAAAAGGACTATATTCATTACAGCGATGTGTTGGAACGGTCAAATAGTATAATTGAGGATGTACTTAAAAAAGAATCGGATGTGACGGTAGGTCTGACGCATCTTAACGTTGATGATGATAAAAAAATAGCGCAGAAGAACCCCTCAGTATCGCTTATCATGGGCGGGCATGAACACAATAATATGCGCCATGAAATCGGTAAAACGATTATCGCCAAAGCCGATGCTAATGCCATTACGGTTTGGGTACATCGCTGTTCTTACTCATTGAAAACCAGAGAGTTACGCATTAAGTCTAATTTAATAAAAGTAGATAATATCATTCAAGAAGACCCCTCAGTAGCGGCGATTGTGAAAAAATGGACGAATATTGCAGATAAATCTTTTAGGTCAGCTGGCTTCAATCCCGATGAAGTGGTTGTCGAATTGAGAGAAACATTGGACGGTCGTTCGTCGGTCATTCGTCAACAGCAAAATAATTTGGGTAGCATCATTGCTAAGGCAATCACTGCTACTGCTAAAAAGCCCCTCGATTGCACTTTTTTCAACAGCGGTTCGGTTCGGATAGATGATCAAGTGAAAGGTACAGTCACCCAAGCCGATATTGTGCGGATTTTGCCCTACGGCGGTAAGCTCTATGAATTCGATATAAAAGGCATGGAGTTAAGAAGAGTATTAACGACAGGCTTGCTCAATTCGGATAAAGGTGGGTATTTGCAATGGGATAAAATCAGCTACAATGAGGCAGATAAAACATTCAAAATCAATAATTTAGCATTAGATGATACTAAAATTTATCATGTGATGACCAATGATTTTCTCATCAGTGGCAAAGAAGGCAATTTTGGTTTTTTTACAGAAACAAACCCCAATGTTTCCAATATTCAAAAGCCTGACCCCAATGATGCATCGGATTTGCGCAATGATATTCGCAAAGCATTAATTGATTATTTGAAAAAAACAAAACCTTAAAACATGATTAATTTCAATGGCAGTGTTTACGAAGATGATGATAAAGTATTCAATGGGCAAAACCGCGCGTTTCGATATGGTGATGGTTTGTTTGAAAGCATTCGGGTTATAAATAGTAAAATGCCCTTTTTTAACTACCATTTCGAGCGTTTACTGAGAGGTATGAAAGCCTTGAAAATGACGATTCCGACTTACTTGAATATCCATTATCTCAGAAATGAGATTTCAAAAGTCATCGAAAATACGCCCTCATGTCGCGTGCGATTAGCGATATGGCGAGAAGAAGGCGGGCATTATACGCCAACTACTAACAATATAGATTTCTTTATTGAAACCTCAACCCTGCCCGACCGCAATTACCCTTTCAATGATTTAGGCTTAACTATCGGCATTTTTAAAGATTATAAACTGCGCCCGACGCTTTATTCAGCATTCAAAACAAGCAATGGCTTACCATACGTTTTAGCAGGCATTTATGCCAAAGAGAACAGTTGGGAAGACGTTTTGATGATCAATACTGAGGGGTATGTGGCAGAAGGCATAGCCTCTAATATTTTTTTATTAAAAGAAAATAAACTTATAACGCCTTCATTATCAAGTGGTTGTGTCGGTGGCGTGATGCGGTTGATAGTGATGAACATCGCCAAGGAACACAATATATCGGTAGAAGAAACCCATGTCAGCATAGACATGGTTCATGAAGCAGAAGAAGTTTTTTATACAAATGCCATACAAGGCATCCGTTGGGTGGATACTTTTGAAGATAAAAATTATCCCTTCGATTTTTCAAACAAAATGTATGATAAATTGATTGCCAAAACGAGATAAGGTTTTTTTACACATAGTTCACATAGAACACATAGTTTTTTATGTGTTCTATGTGAACTATGTGTAAATATAGACTATGTGTTATTTAAAAGGTTTTCAGTCGAAAATTGGGTACTCTGAAAGTTTAAAATTAATTTTATCCCCTGAAATGAAACGAATAATAATTGCCATTGATGGCTATTCATCCTGTGGGAAAAGTACGCTTGCTAAAGCACTCGCCAAATCACTTCATTACGCTTACGTGGATACGGGCGCAATGTATCGAGCCGTCACCCTTTACCTCCTCGACAATGATGTGAATATCAACGACCTCGCAGAGGTGCGAGAAACACTCACTAAAATTGAGATTCATTTTGAAAGAACACCTAAAGGCAACCATGTTTTTTTGAATGGTGAAGATGTTGAGACTCAAATCAGAACGATGCGGGTATCTGAGATGGTGAGTTCGGTTTCTACTATTTCAGATGTAAGACGCGCTTTAGTGGCTCAACAAAAGCGCATGGGTAGGCGAAAAGGAATTGTTATGGATGGTAGAGACATTGGCACTGTTGTTTTTCCAGAAGCCGAATTGAAGATATTTTTAACGGCCGATACCGATATTCGCACACAACGCCGATTCGACGAAATGAAAGCCAAAGGCGAAGAAACGCCTTTTGATGTCGTTAAAAACAATCTGACTGAGCGCGATTTGATTGACTCTAATCGAGCGGATAGCCCTTTGCGACAAGCGAATGATGCTATTTTGATAGATAATTCGTACATGACACCTGATGAACAACTTCAAACGGTGTTGGATTTGGTAAATCATACTGAAACTGCTTGAATTAAATTATATTAAACATTGGAAAGTAAAATTTGGGATAATATATCGAGTCTGTTTGAGCTGGATTTGCCTCAAGACCTTGAAAATTTGGAACGACACATAGAGTTTATCGTGCCGCGCATTCAATCTTGGAGTGAAGACTTATGGGAAGAGAAGTTTTATGTCGGCAAACGCTGGAAGGAAATAAGAGATACAGATACTTACCATGAAGTCGTGTTGCATATTTTTATGCCCGAAGGGGAATATTTAATTTCCATAGATGGCGACATTACAAACGGCAAATGGCGATATTTGAAAGATTCGAATACATTGATTGTAGAATATGGTGGAAAAAGTAATCTTTTTGACTTGACTTTTTTAAATGAAGATTTTTTTATTTTAAAAAAACATGGTGACCAAGCACGTAAAGGCAAACAGAAATATTTTGTATATGGAAATGAAAGAACCACTGATAAATTGACTTGGCAAAATGCGATGGAAAAACTTTATAATATTTATCGCACTAACTCTCGTTTTTCATTCCTTCTTTTAATACTTGCAATTCTCCTTGTCATTATTATCTATATTTCATTGAAATAATCAGTTAAGTATTAGACTTGTTGCGATGAAAATATATTATATTTGCTATCAAACCACCTTAACAACTGAGAGGCAATGGCATTCATCTACTGGAATGCCTAAAGAAAAATTCTATCAACTATTACCGCATTTTGGAACGAGTTATGAAAGTATTTACGGTAAAACCATCGGAGAACGGACTTCTGAAAGTCCCAATTCACCCAGTATTACGAAATCATGATGATTTGCTATTTTTCACACTTTTTAGCCTAAAATCAGGCTTAACCTACGATTTATTAGGCTTTGTTAGTGGTTTTGACCCTTGTTATATCGGCAAAACACATGACTATGCTTTATTAAAATCTGAATTTCCGCCACAAAATGATTGGTTTAGTGACTATAAAATTAGAGTAGATTTA
>JAYTON010000778.1:0-7576 GCA_043747725.1 Saprospiraceae bacterium | reverse complement strand
CCAGATACTGAAGCAGTAGCCGTACCATTATTAACACCACAAGCCGCATTTGTGCTTGATACATTGACAACAATATTAGTAGATGCTCCCACTGTTGTTGTTGCAGTAGCTGTACAACCATTTTTATCGGTTACAATGACTGTATAATTACCGGCAGCCAAATTAGAAATACTTGAAGTTGTTGCACCGTTACTCCATGCATACGTATAAGGTCCAGTGCCACCCGATACAATCACTACCGCAGTACCATTATTAGCACCACATGTTGTTGAAATTGATGAAGCAACTGCTTTCAGATTAGCATTAATACAAGGGTCTCTTTTGATGACCGTTATCGTAAAAGTACAAAAAGCCATATTGCCTTTAGCATCAGTGGCTTTATAGGTAATAGTCGTTACACCTATCGCAAAACAAGCACCCCTGTCTAATCCGGCAGTAGGCGACGTCGATAAAGTAACTGTTGGTGTGCTACAACTATCAGTAGCTGTCGGTGGTGTCCAAGTCACGACAGCACAATTATCCTCCACAAAAAGTGTTGTTACCGTGATGTTAGCTGGGCATCCTGAAAATACTGGAGGTTTATTATCTGTTTCGCAAGGGTTACCACACGTTGTTGGCGTACCGCTCAATCCAATGCAAATATCTGCTTGGTCTAAATCTGGATTAGCAGGAAAAGTATTGATTCTAATAGCAGCATTAGTCGGTTGAGATACAATAGACCATGAAAACCAACCTGAAGCACCAAATTTTCCTGCGTCAACAACTTGGTCAGCTGCACCAACACCTACTTGAAAAGATTTGCCTCTTTTAAAAAGGTTCAACTTTGCACCTGCAAGGTCACCTAAGCCAGTCAATGTAGCTGTTCCCCAATCATAATAATACCAACCCACTGTACTGGGGCTCGTATTTATGAGCACGGGGCTACCCGCTGGTGGGATAAATGTTCGACCGATAAAGGTGATATCGATGTCAAAACGCCGATTAGGTTTATCGTAATACGCGATAACACCTTTTAAACGAGCTGTGCCATCTGTATTTTCAACAAAAGTAGCACCCGGCTCAAAACGCCATGTAGCCGAACCGCCATCTTGAAAGAAGTTTTTCATGGCAATGCCAATGGCATCGTTGGGAGTACTAGCTTTGCAATTAGATACTACCCGATCAGCACCAGGACAGTTTTGTACATTGCCACACGTTGTTGGTGTACCGCTCAAACCAATACAAATATCCGCTTGGTCAATATCTGGATTTGCAGGGAATGCATTGATTCTGATAGCAGGATTAGTCGGTTGAGATACTACTGACCATGAAAACCAACCAGTAGCACCGAATTTTCCTGCATCAACAACTTGGTCAGCCGCACCGATACCTACTTGAAAAGCCTTTCCTCTTTTTGAAAGGTTCAATTTAGCACCTGCTAAGTCTCCCAAGCCGGTTAAAGTAGCTGTTCCCCAATCATAATAATACCAACCCACTGTGCTGGGGCTTGTATTCATGAGAACAGGGCTACCCATAGGTGGCGTATAGGTTTGACCGATAAATGTAATATCGATGTCGAAACGACGAGTTGGTTTGTCGTAATAAGCGATAACACCTTTTAAGCGAGCTGTACCATCTGTGTTTTCAATAAATGTAGCACCTGACTCAAAACGCCAAGTAGCCGAACCGCCATCTTGAAAAAATTTCTTCATTGCAATGCCAATAGCATCATTAGGTGTGCTGGCTTTACAATTTGATACTACCCGATTAGCACCTGGGCAGTTTTGAGCCTCAATACTGAGGGGGGCTAAAAAGCCCAATAAAAAGCATAGAAGTAGTAAAATGTTTTTCATTTCATATTTGTTTTTTTGTTTTAATAATAGCCTTTTCCAAATTCATTTAAAACATAAAATATATTTTGTAGATGTATTTTAGACATATAAATCAAAATTAGGAAAAGAGTTTTCTTACCGGTAAAATACACTTTAAGTCGGTGGGTTTATTCAAATCAATTTTGAATCGGTGAATGAGATAGGTACAAATTGCTAATAGAGTAAGTTTTGAAAAAATAATCATGACTTATCTCTAACTTCTTAATTAATAGGGTTCTTTTGTAAGGTTTAATAAGGTTCTTTTTTATTTTTACTCAACGAAGTTGTTTTGTTTGATCTGAAATAGTTTTGTTTCATGCGATATAAGTTGTAAAGCGTCATAATTTAACAATAATTGATATATTTTCTTGTACAATTATTCCTCTTGCAAAGAAATATGTTTTTTAGTTCTTAAACAATAGCTTGCATTTAATATTTATTTTAAAAATATAGATATAAATTTATATTACTTATACCGTGAAAAGTGTACAATTTATCTCAAAGTGTAATACAATATCTTATATTTTTAACTTTAATGCTATTTTATAATCATTTTGAATAATTTAAAATTTGTAATTTGTAATAGAGCAAAATTATCAATCACTCATCACTCCCTCAGTATTTTCATCTATTTTTCAACTTTAGCTGTAAAAAAAATGTTGTATCATTTTTACTCAAAATAAAAATCATGGAGCTCAACCAATCCGCCTTTATGGAAAAAGTGCGCAACCCTATTCTTCAAGCTGTCACTATATTTATTGGTGTCATCGGGTTGATGTTAATATTAAAAATAGTTATTTGGTCGGGCTCTATGGCAATCACCAATCGCGCTTTTTGGATTATTGCTGGCACTGCTATTCTATTTTTTGCTCTTTTAAACAGCATAATCAGCCTTTCAGTCAAAGATATGAGCCAATATTGGACGCGCTCAACCCTTTGCTACACCGTTTTGATGATTTCGAGTGGCGGTTTAGCCTATATATTTTCATCCATGACAATCACCGAAGCAGGTTCGTTCAAATGGATTTTTATGGTTCTTACTTTTGGTTATTTACTTTTTCTATCAGTCATGCGTTTCATGCGTAAAATAGTGGAAATCGCTCAAAAAGAAGATGATAAATGGATGAGCAGAAGGAAATAATATTATTAAAAAACGCCGTGAAACTTTCGTGATTTCTGAACAATACCTTTGTTCTGTAAAAATTAATTGTTTCATCAAATTTTCAATTTTCCACATGAAAATTCTCATTTTTTCTATTTTTTCAATCATTTTAGCGTGCAACGCTACTACACCACATACCGCAGCGACGGCTGAAATGAAAAAAGATTCTATCATCATTGCTGATGGTGATACGATTAAAAAAATATTCAAGACCGATGTAGAATGGAAAAAGCAGCTCGGTAGCGAAGCCTACAATGTGCTTAGAGAATCTGGCACTGAGCGCGCTTTTACAGGTAAGTATTACAATAACCATGAGAAGGGCATTTATAATTGTGCAGGCTGTGGTTTACCCCTTTTCAGCAGCGAAACGAAGTTCGAATCTGGCACTGGCTGGCCCTCATTTTATCAACCATTGAAAGCATCACACGTGTTTGTAAAGTCTGATAAAAGCTACGGTATGAGTCGAAATGAAGTAGAATGTGCACGGTGCGGCGGGCATTTAGGGCATGTTTTTGATGATGGACCTAATCCAACGGGCTTGCGTTATTGTATGAATTCTGTCTCTTTAGAATTTGTAAAAGACAAGTAAAATCTAATAACATAAGCATAATTTATAACTTGTAAAAATTATATTTTCAATACTCTATAATAAAATAAGACGATGAGGTTTAAATCTGCATCGTCTTTTTTTTACTTTTAAACAACGCCGTCTATGTCGCTTTTCAATCTTTTGCATTTATCTGACCCTACCTTACCCATCGGTGGCTTTTCACATTCAGCGGGTTTAGAAACGTATGTGCAATTGGGCATTGTGGATGATTTTAAATCGGCAAAAGAATTTGTTGTTGAAATGCTCACTCACAATGTGCAATTCAATGACGCCGCTTTTGTATCATTGGCTTTTGATGCCATTCAAATCAATGATTTTAATACATTTTTGACTTTAGATGATGAATGCAATGCTGTAAAATTACCCAAAGAAATGCGTTTAGCCAGTCAGAAAATGGGCATGCGTTTATTGAAAAATTTTCAACCGATTATCTCCAACGAATTGGCGGATAATTATTTGATAAATATTAAAAACAAAACAGCTTTTGGGCATTATTGCTTGGCTTTTGGCTTGTATGCAAGCGTTTTTGATTTAGGTAAACGCGACGCTTTGACAGGATTTTATTACAATGCAGCCGTCGGTTTTGTAACAAACTGTGTTAAATTAATTCCTTTAGGGCAGCAAGATGGGCAATTATTGTTGTATTCTTTACAGCCTATCATCACCGATTTGGTAGAGAAAACAATGCAGCCTCAGAGAGATTTGGTAGGCTTATGTTGTGCCGGTTTTGATATACGTAGTATGCAGCATGAAGGGCTTTATTCAAGGCTTTATATGTCGTGAAATATGTCGAAAATTGGTGAAATACTGAGGGGGTAACTACTTTTACATTTTAAATTTTAACATTGATGAAAACAAGGAATTACATAAAAATAGGTGTAGCAGGTCCAGTAGGCTCAGGCAAAACAGCCTTAATTGAGCGACTGACAAGACAAATGTCAAATGAATACAGCATTGGCGTCATTACCAACGATATTTATACAAAAGAAGATGCCGATTTTTTGACAAAAAATAGCCTTTTATTGCCTGAGAGAATTGTCGGTGTTGAAACGGGCGGCTGCCCACACACCGCTATTAGAGAAGATGCCAGCATGAATTTGGAAGCCGTGGATGACTTGGCAAGCCGTATTGAAGATGTTGAAATCATATTTATTGAAAGCGGCGGCGACAATTTATCAGCCACTTTCAGCCCCGATTTAGCGGATGTTACCATTTTCGTGATTGATGTTTCGGGGGGTGATAAAATTCCGCGCAAAGGTGGTCCCGGCATTATGCGTTCCGATTTATTGGTCATTAATAAAATTGATCTTGCGCCTTACGTACAGGCGGATTTGAGCGTTATGAAGCGCGATGCTACGCTCATGCGGCGGGGCAATCCATTTATTTTCACCAATTTAATGACCTTAGAAGGCTTGGATAATGTGATTGGTTGGATAAAAAAATATGCCCTTTTAGAAAATACCAATGAACCTGAATTATGTCGTTAAATATCAAATTACACATCAAAACAGGTTTTAAAAACAGTCAAACGTATCTCGAAACGGGCTACTGTACTCAGCCATTTAAGATAGCCAATATTACAGAAGATAAAACAAAAGGGGATTTGCAATTGATGCTCATGAGCTCTTCGCCAGGGATTTTAGATGGCGATAATTATGATATAAAAATCGAATTGGCGGAACAGTCATCTTTGCAATTGTACACCCAGTCGTATCAACGGTTATTCACGATGAAAAATGGAGCAACACAGCAGTTTGAAGCCCATTTAGCCCTTCATTCCAGCTTTATTTATTTGCCTCACCCTTTAGTGCCGCATGAATCATCTCATTTTATGGCTCAAAACAACATTTATTTAAGCCCTCAATGCACGCTCATTTGGGGTGAAGTTTTGACTTGTGGCAGGAAACTCAATGGAGAGGTTTTCAAGTTTACTAAATTGCATAGCCTAACCAATATTTATTTGAACAGACGATTGATGATTAAAGAAAACTTATTTCTCGAACCCCAAACTATCAACTTAAATGCTCTTGGGCAATTAGAAGGCTATTCGCACCAAGCCAGTTTAATTTATCTCAATGAATTGGCGGATATTGCTGAATCGAATAAAAAAATCAATCATTTTTTATCTCAACAAAAAGATATTGTCTTCGGTATCTCAGAACCGCCTCTCAATGGGTTGATTATTCGGATATTAGGGCAGAAAGCAGAGCAATTGTATGATTGTTTGAAGGTAATAGCGTCGGGTTTAATTATAGAATTCTAAAAATGCCAAGAAGAAAATAATGCTATTAAACCTGCTATACTTAAAACAACGGTCATTGTAAGAGCTGCAAATAGTTTGGCTAATACTTTACGTCTTTGGCTAAGGTCTTTTCTAAATAACAGTAAAATACATATCAAACCTCCTAAAAATAAAACGCCCAAAGCTGTATAAAACCAAATAAGTAAAAAACCATTTGCAAGGCTGATGGTATAAAACAAAAAAGCCAAACCTAAACTCCCTAAGACCATAATCAACACCGCTTTATCACCTTTGCTTTTTTTTTCTACATCGGTATCACTTTTTGATAGCTTTTTCAAACGTTTTACCGCTATTTTCAACACCATCTTTTGAATAAATGATGGTGTTTTATGTGAAATACTGAGGGGAGTAATGTTTTTCAAAGAAGTATCTTTTTGTACTAAAACAATAGCGTAGCTTGTATTTGAATACATCAAAAAAAGTGTTGTAAAATAAAAGAATAAGCATTTTTTCATGGTGATAGATTTAAGTGATTATTAAGTTGAACGAAAAAAATAACGAGTTTTATAAAAACAAATATAAGGTAAATTTTAATAATATACTTTGGATTCAATAATTATTTAGCGTTAAAATTAAAATCAGTAAAAAATAATAATAAAAATCTTCGTACCTTAACTTTTGTTATAGAATATTTTAATTTAGCTGAAATAATGGCATATAAATAAAATAAAATGCATTATTGAGCGTGTAAGAACGGATACAATTTTTTAAATTAAGAGAACGAAAATTCTCAGCAAAAAAAACAAGCATGAAAAGAACAATCTTAACACCTGTCTTGTGTGTACTCCTTGCTATATGCATCAACTTCAATCAACTATCAGCCACTACAATCGTCCCGTTCGATAATTATGCTGAAATGGCTCGTGCCGCCAAATCTGTTGTCCTTGCGCGCGTGATTCAATCAAGTGAGCTGACTATTGGCAATAATACTTATCAATTATATGAGTTTGCCGTTGAATCAAATGTCAAAGGTAACCTTGTTGAAAATGGTCGATTTACCGTCAAATCCTTATCATTTAAAACGAATGATGGCTTGCGGTTTGTCGTTGCTGATGATTTATCGTTTGAAGAAGGTCGCTCATATATGCTGGCTTTAGATGATTATATGGCAGAAATAAAAATACCATTATTGCTCAATTATGCTATTTTAGAAAAAGTCACCCTCAACAACAAAGAGTATTTAGTGCCAACGCCCACAAGCAAAAAAGCAATGATGCTTCCTACCCCCTCAGGTAAAACGCCCGAGCCTTTGATTGAGGTAGATAAAATACAATTTTTGAATAATTTGAAATCAGCCTTGGCTAATGAAAAACAATGGAATGTTTTTGACAGCAAAGCCGATAGAATTGTGCGCATAGAAACAAGAGCAGCTCCAACAGGTTGCTTGTATCTTGGAGATAATGGTACGCAAGCAGGTTTCCGTTGGCAGAATAATAGTTCAGCTAATCCACTGCGTATTTGGAAAGAAAGCACAGGCGATTTGAGTTTGGGAACACCCTCTGATGTTTTCACTTACGTAGATAATGCTATTACAGCCTTGACTTCCAATTATAATATTTCATTGAGCAATCAGGGTACAACCACTTTCACACCCACATGTATTGCAAGCGGAGGAGGAGCCGCATCACCGGAAAGTTCAAGCAATTTTTTCT
>JAYTON010000777.1:0-1526 GCA_043747725.1 Saprospiraceae bacterium | reverse complement strand
CCCCTATTGCTGGCGTTGCCGCTCAGTATTTTTTCCCAATCGCAACTACAGACCGGTTCTATAAAAATTGACTCAAGACTTTATGAAGTTTTTGAAAAGGATTATCTCGAAAAAACGGCAATTGAAGACCCTTTTTTGATTCAAAGATGGAATTTCTATCTGGATAATGCTTTTATAATTACCAAAAACTCTTTGAGTAAAAATGGAACTGTTGCCGACTACCCCTCAGTATTCATACCCGATTTGAAGCAAATAAACATTTTGAAACTTGAAAAAGAACAGAAATTGGTACACGATTTTTATTCTGAAACGATTTACAAAATTGAAAATACGAATCAATACCTTGTATATCTGGCAGGAAAAGATTTTGTAGAGAAATTGAATGTTTATTTGAATAAAACGAAAGATAAATAAAAAATTACAAATATGAACATGAGAAAAATCTATTCTCTGTTATTTTTTATGGCTTTGACTTGTATCGTTAAGATAGAAGCTCAAATCATTATGAGCAATGGCTCTACTCGGACGTGCAATGGGGTATTTTATGACAGTGGCGGAGCGCTCGGTGATTATAAAGCCAATGAGACTTTTGTTTATACAATTTGCTCAACCGACCCTGCGCGTAACCATATCAGTCTTGGATTTGACCAATTGGATGTCGCAGCCGGTGATGAATTATGCTTTTTTGATGGCAATTCTGTGAGTGCCCCGCTTTTGGCTTGTGCTTCTGATTTTGGTGCTACTCAAAACGCTATTATTCAAGCAACGGCTACAAATCCAAGTGGCTGTATCACGATTCGGTTTCGCTCGAATGGCTCGGTTCAAGGTAGAGGCTGGGCTGCGAATATTATTTGTATCCCTTCATGTCAGACTATCAGAGGTATTGTCGATGCCACAATTCCTGCTACTGTTCCGGCTGATACTGGGTGGATAAACGCTTGCCCCAATGTGACGCGCGTTAATTTTAAAGCGCATGGGGTATATCCTCAAAATGGTTATGCTTATCGGCAATCCGATACTTTGAATAAATTTGAATGGAATTTTAATGATGGTAGTCCAGTAGCTTTTGGAACGGATGTGACCCATATTTTTGATAAATCAGGTGGTTATGTAGTTCGTTTGACTATTACTGACACTATGGGCTGTCAAAATATTAATTATATTAAGCAAAGAGTCCGTGTTTCGCCTCGCCCAACTTTTAAATTAGGCAATATTCCAACTCAAGTATGTGCTGGAACTGAGATTAGACTGAGGGGTAAGACGGGTGGATTAGATACAACTTTTCAAGTGTCAACTGAGCAAAATCAAGCTACTTTTCAAGCGGGCGGTGTGCGTTCGGGAAGACTTTTTATCCCTGACGACCCTTCAAAAGAATATAAAACTAACCTATATTTTTCAGATTTTGGACCCGGTCAGACTTTAACCAATATCAATGATTTGCTAAGTATATTTGTTGATATGGAGCATTCATGGGCAAGAGATTTAGAAATCAAGATAGTTTGCCCTAATAAACAGCAAGTTATTCT
>JAYTON010000776.1:0-2545 GCA_043747725.1 Saprospiraceae bacterium | reverse complement strand
CTTAGCGACTGTTTTTGTTTTCACTTTAACACTTTTAGCCGTCACAACGGGTTTTGTCTTAGCCACTGTTTTCGGTTTTACAACCACTGAATATTGCTTTGGCACATCTTCAACTGCTTTGGTTTGAACTACAGGAGCGGCAATGAGTAATTTTGAACAAGGCAGAATTCTATCGCTTTGCAAATTATTCCAAGCGCGCAGTTGATCTACTTTTAAATTGTATTTCCGAGCAATCGCATAAAGGCTTTCGCCTTGCTGAATAACGTGTTCACCTTCGTTGGCATCTACATTACAGTTAATTTTAGTAGATACCGCTTCTTTAGGTACTACCATTTCTACTATTGGCTCCGGTTTAGCAATCTCATTATAATTCATCGGCACATCATTAGTGCGAGCGACGGTCATACTCGGCTGCTCAGCTATTGGAGGAGCAATAATTTTTAAAATGGTGCAAGGGGAAATATTGTCCGTTGTCAATTCATTCCAAGAGCGTATATTATTGACGGTCAAACCATAACGTCTGGCTATGCCGTAAAGGCTTTCGCCCTGACCTACAAGATGCTCTCCTTCATTGGCTTCAAGACTACAGTCCATTTTTGGCGTTTCTTCAATATTTTTTGTAGAAACAACATCATTATTAGGAGTCGAAGTTGTTTCCTCTGTTTTTTCTTCGCCAAAAGCATCCGTTATAATTTCAATATTCTGCCTGACCATAGGAGATGAATATTGGGTTGGGATAGATTCCGGTTGAGGCTCGCTTTTGGTGAGTTCGGTTGGAGCAGTGCCTTTAGTCACATAATCGCAAACGGGCATACCATTAATACTCACCAATTCAAAATTTTGACCGCTTGAGCTTTTATCCTGAATTAAACCGACTGACGGAAGGATGGATATAGTCGCTTCATGTTTGCAGGTTTCGTTTGGCGATTTTCTGAAAACGGCAGCATTTTGATTACACGCATTTATCTGACCGACGTAGAAAATAGAAGACATCGACGCCGCAAAATTATCGGAAAGGTTGTTTGTACTGAGGGGTTGGCTAAAGTCAGCCTTGAAATCGTAATCTGGTCCCTGAAAAGTCAAGAAGTTATTGGAAAAATACATGTAAGAAGCAGTGCCGACAGGCAAAATCGCCCAACCGCTATCTAATTTTTTACAGATATAAATCCGTTTTTTTCCTCTATTAATGTCTGCAATATCGGTTTTATCAATATTGGTTTGGTTGCAAGGGATGAGTGTGCCAGGTATGGTATTCTTAATCATGACGCTCTCTATGCCTGTTTCAAAATACAACTTTTCATTCTCGTTTTTATTCAAACGATAGGCTGTATAAGGCATATTATTGGCTTCAGGCTGGACGAATCGGTATTCGAATTTGTCCATGCACTGAGCATCGAATTGAATGTAGATATTTTGGGAGAAAGCGGAAAAACTGAGGGCAATGATAGCCGTCAATAACGTGAATCTTCTCATGTGTTTG
Organism: Saprospiraceae bacterium; assembly: GCA_043747725.1. Taxonomy (GTDB): domain Bacteria; phylum Bacteroidota; class Bacteroidia; order Chitinophagales; family Saprospiraceae; genus JAAFJT01. The sequence goes on along the minus strand of JAYTON010000776.1, from coordinate 1,065 downwards.
TGGATTTTCAGATTAGAAATTATAGCGTTGTACACTGTTTGTTTGTTTTAAATAAAAAAATATACCTACGAAGTTACAATATTTCTACGAAACATTATTCTGTCTATTGTAAAAAAAATGGGGAGATATGTGAAAATTAATGAATTATTACAGTTTGAGAATATAAAATTAGTCTATACTTGTCAAATATGCAATCTTTATTCATTGAAAACCGCACCCCCTCAGTATCTTTGTTATTATTTCGTATTTTTAGAAATAATTTTTTTTATCAATTTCATATAAATCAATGACAATCAATGTCTTTTAAATGAGTAAAATATTTGATAAAGTATTTCAAAGGATACCAAATTTTACAAAATATTGGGTGGTATTGGGTGTCATAGTAGCGCTGGCTTTTTTATTTCCCACCAATGCCAAATTTAAGTATCGTTTTGCTCTAGGGCAGACTTGGCTTTATGATGACTTATTTGCCAATTTTGATTTTGCTATTAAAAAAACGCAAGACGAAATCAATGAAGACCGCATCGCGAGCGAGCGGGATTTCTCTCCTTTTTATGAGATTGATTTAGAGGTGATTAATGTTAAAAAAAAGACATTTGTTCAATCTTTTGATGCGCAACTCAAACGTAATCGCACTCAATATACGGATGTAGTTAAAAATACTGAGGGGTATCTGAATTATGGTAATTATGTGATTGAAAAGCTTTTCAACAAGGGTATTTTAAAGCAAGATTCCTTTCTCATTAAAAAAGATAAGGAATTTGTCATCAATATACTGAGGGGTAACGTGACCGAGAAACAAACCCTGCAAAATATACTCACCCTTGAAAAAGCGAAGCAATGGCTGGGCGATTCCTTGCCATATGCACACTTGAAAGAACCTGAGTTTTTGCTGTTCCTTTTAGAACCTTTGCTCTCCCCTAATTTGGAATACAATGCCGACAAAACGAAGGAATTTAAACAACAGGAGTTTGATAAAATTACCACCTCGCGCGGCATGGTCAAAAGCGGTGAATTGATAGTACCGAAAGGCGGCATTATTACGCAGGGCGTCTATCAAAAACT
>JAYTON010000775.1:0-1508 GCA_043747725.1 Saprospiraceae bacterium | reverse complement strand
TGGTGGCATTACAATTTCAACGGCTGGCAGGATTATCCATTGATGGATATGTCATTTGAGGAATTGAGTAAACATTGAGATTTTATATTTTCTCTATTTCATCTTGGCTTAAATCTGTATATTCTATTATTTTTTGCATCGGCTCATTGGCTGCTTTCATTTTTTTGGCAATTTCAAATGCTTTCTTTTTCATTGAATCTTGTTCCTTTTTGAGTTGTGTTTCAGCCCAACTGGCTTCACTATGCAAATGTTTTGTATCTCTTTCATAAGCAGCTCTATTTCGAGGCGATAATTTAGCAACGTCTAATTTCTGTTTGGCTTTATCAAGACCTTGTGCTTTAAAAGAGTCTTTTACATGACCCGTTTTTAAGAAATAAACCCATTCATCTAAAGTATCATTCACGTTATTCTCATTGAAATCCCCTGCTTTAATCAAGTAATATTCAGGATATAAATCTTGTGGCTTTTGTTTGCTAAATAATTGTTGTTGCTCTTGTGATAATAATAATTCATCATGTTTATGAATACCTATAAATTGAGTCATACCGTGATAAATATAATCTTCACCTTGTCCTACTTTAAAATAAACAACGCTAACAGATATAACTTTTTTGACAAAAACATAAGATTGACCTTTCGCAATATTTTCTATAATTGTCTTACTTGTACCATATAAAATCCTTTGCAAATAATCATATTCCTCATTATTCTGCACTTCTACAATGATATGCTCTCCTTTTGAGTTTTTTATCATTATATCTACTCGATTAAATTTGTCTATCTTTTTAGATTGATTCCCTTCGCTTTCTAAAATTTCTAAAATTTTAATATCATCTTTGAGCAATTCACTCAAAAAGCCTTCAAGAATATCAAAATCTGATTTATCTCGAAACATAAATTTGATAAACCAATCAAACCTAACTAATTCTGTTACTTTTGCCATGATGTATTTTTGCCCCAAAATTAGTCTATTTGAAGTAAAACTGCCTAAAAAACAAAATGAAATCAAGCTTGGAAACAACAAATAGACATTTTCACTTCAATTCCGCCAAAACCCCTTGCATAAACGGCAATAATTGCTGCGCCATCAAGGCATGTTCCTCTTTAGTTGGATGCCCTGTGCAACCCGTAGCAGGTACGGCTTTGAATTCAAATACTTTTATGGGTTTCTTTTCGGACATTTCTCCATTCACAGAGGTTTGCACTTTTTTAATACACTCCGTCAGTATTTGCCCGCGTTCTCCTGTGACCATTGGGCTATTGAGCAAAACGATTTGGGTATTGGGATAATTGCTATAAATCATTTTTATAAACTCAATATAGGTCGTTATATAAGTCTTTGCATCAAATGGCAATCGAGGTGTTTTGCCATCGCCCAAACTTAAATCATTCGTCCCTAAGGCAATTGAGACAATATCAGGCGTGTAGCGAGTGAAATCCCATTGTTGCAAGCTATCCAATCCAAGATAAGTGTTTTTATATTGCTGCGGCACCGTCGGTCCATCACT
>JAYTON010000774.1:0-7746 GCA_043747725.1 Saprospiraceae bacterium | reverse complement strand
CCCATACACAACCATGAAGAGGTGCAGAAGCTCATACGATTCTCTCAACAGTTTTATACGGTCGAACAGTGGCACGACACGCTTGTATTCAATGATTTGCGTTTCGGTCAAATCATCGGTTGGCAAAATCCAAAAGAAAAATTTGCTTTTCATTTTTTCCTACAACATCCCGATGATAATAAATTAGTGGTGCAGCGGGGTCGATTTGCCAAATGGGATAAGGCGGCTGCTAAGGCATTTTGGATAAGAATTAAGGGGAATTAATGTCTATTCAACAGCTCAGGATTCATCCAAAATATCTCCCAAATATGTCCATCCAAATCACTGAAACTGCGTGAGTACATAAAGCCATGATCTTGAGCTGCACGCGGCTCTATGCCAGCCGCCGCCACTGCTTTGCTCGCCAAATCATCTACCTCTGCTCGGCTATTTGCGGATAAACCCATGAGTACTTCCGTACTTTTATGGGCATTCACGATTTCTTTATCCGTAAAACCTTTAAAAAAAGGTTCAACTAAGAGCATTGTGAAGATATCCTAGCTGATGACCATACAAGCTGCGTTGGCATCCGTAAATTGAGGATTGAACGTATAACCAAGGGCTGTAAAGAACGCCATCGATTTATCAAGGTCTTTCACTGGTAGGTTGACAAAAATTTTAGTAGCCATTTTTAATTTTTTTTACGATTAGAAATACATTTTTTATGCTTCAATGCAACTCAATACTGAGGGGGGTATCGATTTCAAGAATGACTCGCAATTAAATCCAGATATTCGTTGATAATGCGTTCAAGTTCGATTTGCTGCTGCTTCACTTCTTCCATATTTTCAAAGTGCATGAGGAGGCGGTCTTTATATTCTCCTTTCAATAAGTCCGATTTTATTTTAACAATAGCGGCATGATGAAATACCAAATCCACCTTTCTTTCTGAACGTAGATGGAACGTCACCATGTCTTCTTTGGCATAATAACTGGGCGCGTTCCATTTGATGCGTTCAGAAATTTTGGAATTAGCCCCTTTAATTATAGTCCTTAAAGTTTCTATTTCGGCTTTTAAGGGATGTTCAAGTTGAGCCATATATTCCACTACCCTATCTGCATCACTATTTTTTGACTTCGCTTTTTTATCTTTTACTTTATCCTCATTTTGTTGAACTCTCGCTAATACAATTTTCCGTACAAGGGCAGCAGGCAATGGATTATCGACTGTAAATTGAATGGTGCCTGTAGATGTTTTATAATCGTTTAAATCATTTTTCATCTCTTTAATCACCGTAGCATTGCCACCAAAAAGGCTGCAATGATTTTTAAAGGCTGCAAAATAAACCAACATGCCGTTGTATTTAAAAGCGGGCATTTGATAACTGATAACCTCCTCCGCTTGAGGGGCGGCTTCTCTGATGGTTTCCCGCAGTTCCTCAAGCAGAAGGCGTTGATTTTCAGGCAGTTGAGCCAAATAGTCATCTATATTTTTTATTGGAATCTCACTGGTTTTCATTTTATTGTTTTTAATATTTTAAAGAAAGACCCTTCCTGCCACGCTATGCTCGCAGTGAGAATTTAACCCAATTTTTTAGATTTATAAAAAAGTACAACAATACCGCATTCAAAACCTTTAGATTCTACCAATTCAAGATTGAGTTTGTCCTCTAAATTTTTAAAAATAGGCATACCGTTGCCCAATATAGTTGGATTGATAAAAAGATGGTATTCATCAATCAAATTATGCTTAATCAAATTGGACACAAAGTTGCCACCACCATAAGCGATGATGTCTTGACCCGATTGATTTTTAAGCGCAGTGATTTCTTCTACCAAATTGCCTTTTGCCAAAGTGGTATTTTCCCATTCATTATTTTCAAGGGTTTTAGTGAAAACAACTTTAGGGGTATTACTCATTTTTCGCTCAAAATCCTGTGCTGTTTCAGGATTTGCTGCCAATGCATCCCAATGAGAGATAAAACCTTGCGCTAATACACGCCCCAGCACGATGCAGTCAACAAGCTCTGTTAAGACTTTGACATAGTTCAGAAGTGCTTCATCCCAATTCCAGACCATCCAATCCATTTCGCCGTTCAGTCCCGCTACGAAGCCGTCAAGGGAGACTTGCATTTGCAATTTTACTTTTCTCATTTTGATTGAATTATTGATTGATTTTTTAAATAATTATTGATTTTCCAAAACGCTTTTTAATGTCGCAGAGTTTTGATTCATATCCTTGGTGAGCATTTTTTTAATCATTGGCACCATTATATTCATAGGGAAAGGCGTTTTGGAGTTGAAAGTCGTAGTCACTTTGGTCTGATTGCTTGATATAGCTTCGGTCGTCACATTCGCTGTACTGACACCTTTAAATGGTTTCTCAAAACGGATTTCCGCATCGTAGCCGATGCCTTCTTTTATGTTCATTATTTCCTGTTCGCCTACGCCTACGTTTTTATCAGCACTTTCCCATGCGGCTCGGAAGCCTACGGTACCGTCCGTGCCTGTATAAGTCAGTTTGACATTAGGGTCTGCCATGACCCATTTGCTGTATCGCTCTTGGTTTTTAAGGTGTTTTACATAGTCAAACACCATATTTTGAGGGCGATTGATAATAATTGAAGAACTCAGCGAGTATTCTTTTTCCATAATAGAAGCCAATAAAAGAATCAACCCAACGAGTACGATGACGATGATAGCGATAGTCTGTAACATGATTTTTTGTTTTAAAATTTTTAAAAATTGGTTTTTACTATTAAAATTAAATATTCAGTACCCCCTCAGTATCAACACATTTCAAGGCTAATTTTGAAAAATACTGAGGGAGTTTGCATTCTATTATCCCTGATTGGCTGCTTGTTCCAAATCTGAGATAGTAATTTTAGACATTTTGAGCATGGCTTGCATGACCCTTTGCGCTTTCGCAGGGTCTTTATCGCCCAGTAATTGGCTCAAAATAGGCGGTACAATTTGCCATGATACGCCATATTTATCCTTCAACCAACCGCATTGGCTTTCGCTGCCGCCGCCCTCAGTCAATTTGCTCCAATAATAGTCAATTGCCTCTTGCGTAGGGGCATCAATGACAAAAGATAAGGCTTTATTGAAAGAGAAATTATGCGGCATGGCACTGCCCATGATTGAAAATGTTTGGCCATTGAGGTTAAATTCGGCATATTTTATAGCCCCTTCAGGAGCGGGTTCTTCTGCTGTATATCGTGAAATATTGCCTATTTTTGAGTTTTCAAATATAGATGTATAGAAAATCACTGCCTCATCAGCCTTCACAAGTTGATCGCCAGCGAACATGAGGCAGGGTATAAATTTCTGTGCACCACCATTTTTATTGAGCATGACCTGCCATGAAAGCCCAAAACGGTCTTGACCCCAACCGTACCATTCGCTCCACGGATATTTATTGAGCGGCATCAACATGCTACCCCCCTCAGTAATTTTACTCCAAATAGCATCCACTTCGGCTTCCGTTTCACAGACGACGAAAAACGATATGGCAGGATTGAATTTATACTTCGGACCGCCGTTGAGCGCAGCAAATGATTGCCCATTGAGTTGAAAGCCAACAGTCAACACTTTGCCATCAGGCATACGCATGAGGCTCGTTGTTTTAGAATTGTTAAAAATGGATGTGTAAAGATTCACTGCCTCTTCCGCTTGGTTGTCGAACCATAAAAAAGGCGTTATTTTTTGCATTGCTTTTTCTGAATTTGCCATTTTTTAAAATTTTAAAGCGTGATTTTATATCTTTAAATTATTGGTTCTCGTCAAAATGCAACAACCAATGATTGCCAAATTTATCGGTCAAATCGCCGGACAATTCACCCCAAAAAGTATTATCTAAAGGGTGAGTAGCTTCTCCCTCTGCCGAAAGTAGAGCATAAGTGGCCTTAATTTCATCTTCGCTGCTACAATTAAGCATCAAAGAAACGGAATTTCCTTTTATTAACCCTTTTTCACCGACCATATCCGACGCCATAATGACCATGGCGTCTTTGGTTAATGTGGCGTGCAAAATGCACTGTTTCATATGTAGTGGCAGCTTGTCTGCCATCGGTGATTCTCCAATAGTTCGAAGGCTGAGTTCTCCATCAAGGCAATCGCGGTAAAATGTCATGGCTTCACGGCAATTGCCGTTGAAGGTTAAATATGAATGAATTTGCATCATGCTGTTTCTAAATAATTACAAAATGTTTTTTTTAAATTATAATACAAAGGTAAAATGTTTTAAAATAGTAGGAAAGTGGCAAAAACGACAAATAGAAGGGTTGATTACGTCAAACTAATTGTTTATTTTTGCTCCTATGAAAAATATAGCCATCCTCGTCCCCGAATCGGCTGTTTTAGCCGCTATCACTGACCCGCGTTATATGTTTACGGCGGTCAATCAATTTTTAGAAGCGGCGGGTAAGCCAGCTTTGTTCAATGTCAAACTGGTTGGGCTTACTAAAGAAATAAAGCTTAACAATGGCTTGTTTTCAATCCATACTGATAAACTATTGGATGAAGTAGGCACAACAGACTTGATTTTCATACCCGCCCTCAGTGGCGATATGAAAACGGCTTTGGCGATGAATAAAGAGTTTATTCCGTGGATTGCCGAGCAATATTATAGAGGTGTAGAGGTGGCATCGCTGTGTGTGGGTGCTTTTTTACTCGCTTCAACGGGTTTACTGAGGGGTAAAAATGCTCTACGCATTGGCTCTTTGCCAACGAGTTCAGGGCAATGTTTCCTGATGTTACGCTCGTAGACGGCAACATCATCACCGAAGAGCAGGGGCTTTATTCAAGTGGCGGGGCGACTTCTTATTGGAATTTGCTGTTGTATTTGGTAGAAAAATATACTGATCGTGATACTGCCATCTTGGCTTCCAAGTTTTTTGCCATTGATATTGACCGCAACAGCCAGTCTGCTTTCATGATGTTTCAAGGGCAAAAAGAACATGATGATGCTGAAATTAAGCATGCTCAAGCCTTTATCGAGGAAAATTTTAATGATAAAATTACGGTGGATGAATTGGCAGATATGAATGCTCTGGGCAGACGGAGTTTTGAGCGGCGTTTTAAAAAAGCCACCAATAATACCGTAATAGAATACATACAACGGGTGAAAATTGAAGCTGCGAAAAGAGCTTTAGAAAAAAGCCGAAAGAACATCAGTGAGGTGATGTTCGATGTCGGCTATACAGATACCAAGGCGTTTAGAGATGTTTTCAAAAAGATTACAGGATTAACGCCGATTGAGTATCGCAATAAATACAACAAGCAAGCAGTAGCTGTTTAGTGTATGTATTTTAGGAATAAAATCATATAATCACCCTCATCCCTCACATCAAGCATTTTTCTTCATATCAGGTAAAAAGGCAGCTATTAATTTTTTCAACTCCACTACTTGAGGTATAATGCCTTGACTCAATACTTGGTTGCGAATAACCAATGCTGGTGTTTGAATGATGTCATAGGCTATAATTTCTTCCAAATTGGTTATTTCAACGATTTTAGCATCAATCATCATGGTATCAATGGCTTGCCTCACCCGATTTGCCAAAGCTTTTTGTTTAAGATCTTCAGTCCCTATAATTTTTATGTTCAACATCACATTTCTTTTAATTAATTTTTAAATCGCATTTAACCAAGAGGGTATGAACAAGATTTAATATCAAAAATAAGGGTGTTGAATGTCCCGATTAATGAGCCTTATCAGAAGGTTAGGTGACTTATATCATGACAAGCATCTAATTCATCATTGACCGCAATTTCTCAGGTTTCAAAACGGTGATTCGCCCATCTTCCACCTCAATCAGTTTTTCAGTTCTGAAATCGGTCAGGGTGCGGATGACGGTTTCTTTAGCTGTACCGGCTAAAGCGGCAATATCTTCGCGGAGCATAGAAATGGGCGCATCACCATAGCGATAGTGCAACATAACAAGCGTATTGGCTACCCGTTTGCGGACAGAGCTGTATGCCAATTGCAATAATTGTTCTTCTTGTGAGGCTATATTGCCAGCGAGCATTTTTACAAATTTAGCTGACACTTCTCGACTACTATTCAAAAGGCTTTGAAAGTCTTCTTTGGGTAACGCGATTAATTCACAATTCTCTAAAGCCATTGCTGATTCGGCATGATGCCCGCCACTGAGTATCGCAATGTGACCAAAGAAATCTTTTTCACCTAAAACATTGAGAATCAACTCTTTACCATCTTCATTGGTTTTATAAATTTTGACTTTACCTTTTTGGATAAAATACAGATAGCGAGGATTAGACCCCTCAGTATAAATCTCCGTTTTCTTCAAAAAAGAGCGCACTTCACGGTCTATCGTCAGTGTTTTTAAGGCTTCAACGGCTTTAGTTTCGTTGATAAAATGGTTAAGGTCGCGGTTACCATTGCCACTATGGTCAAACGATTTTTTAATTTTATCGGATTTTACCAATCGCAATTCAATCACACTGAGCAGTTCATTGGTTTCAAAAGGCTTGGTGATATAGTCATCAGCTCCTAAGTTCATACCATATCTAAAATCTGTTTTTTCAGATTTAGCGGTCAGAAAGACGAAAGGAATATCCGTTAGTATCGGTTTTTTATTGATAATGCTCAAAACGCCATAACCATCCAGCACCGGCATCATAACATCGCATAGAATCAAGTCGGGAACGATTTGCTCGGCTTTTTCAACGCCTTTTTTACCGTTTTCAGCAGTGTGTGCTTCAAAACCGGCGAGTTCGAGTATCTCTGCAAGGTTTTCCCGAATGTCATCGTTGTCTTCGATTATTAATATTTTTTTCATTTTTTTAATTTAAAGGAAAACTAACTGAAAATGAAGAGCCTTTACTTAGATGGCTTTCAAAAGTAATTTCTCCACCCATCAATTCAGCGTATCTTTTCACAATATGTAAGCCCAAGCCTGTTCCTTTTATGGCTGTTGCATTCGATGCTCTGAAAAAACGGTCGAACAAATGGACTTGTTCTTCTTCAGGAATACCGATGCCGTTATCTGTGATGCTTAAAATCAGTTTGTTTTTATTGACACTTATATCACATATAATTTCAGTGCCTTCATCCGAATATTTTGAAGCATTTGAAATCAAATTGAAAAGAATTAGTTTGAGCAATTTTTTATCTAAATTGACTTCTACTTTTGCACCGGTATGATGCAATTCGAGGGTTTGTCCTTCTTTAAAATTATTTTTTACATCGTCAATTGTATCAGCACAAAATTCATAGATTTCAAAAATTTCAGGATTCACATCTACCCGACCCTCTTCCAAGCGGCTCAAAGAGAGAAAATCGTTCAAGATGGTGGTCAATATTTCTACTGAGGATTTTATTTTTTGAAAATGTCTTTGTCTCTTATCTTGTTGTTCTTCCTTGACATATTGAATCATCAAACTTGCCGAAGACAAGATTGTACTGAGGGGGGTGCGAAATTCATGAGAAGCCATCGAAACAAACCGACTTTTCAGCATACCTAACTCCTGCTCTTTTGACAATGCCTTGCGTAATTCACTTTCCACTTTATTCAATGCCTCTTCTACAGCTTTTCGTTCTTGAATTTCATACTGCAATTGCTGATTGGAGGACAAAAGTTTATTGACAACGTCGGATAATTTTTCCGTGCGTTCAGTAATCTTCCCTTCGAGGTCATGATTGAGTTGGCGCAACGCTGCTTCAGCTTTTTTCTGTTCGGTCATGTCATGCACAACGCCCGTAAACATGCGTTTTTCGCCTAACTTAAACTCGCTGACAGC
>JAYTON010000773.1:0-3646 GCA_043747725.1 Saprospiraceae bacterium | reverse complement strand
GTGGCGATTTTACAGGGTGTCGTGGCGTTCATCGGCTATTGGCTGACGGGCGTACAAGAGCCATTCCTGTGGTTCGTGGCAACCTGCGTAGCGGCGGTGATTCCTGTTCTGGGGGCAGCTTTGGTCTATGTGCCATTGGCAATTTTATTAATGACGAATGGCATGATGACACAAGGTATTATTCTTTTTCTTTACGGATTCCTCATCGTCGGCACGGTAGATAACTTGTTTCGCTTTTGGTTACAAAAGAAAATTGGCGATACACATCCCCTGATTACTATTTTCGGCGTCATCATCGGACTGAATCTGTTTGGGTTCATGGGTTTGATTTTTGGACCTATTTTGATTTCATTATTTTTATTATTGATTCAAATTTATCAACATGAGTTTGGAAACCATGAGCCACTAAAGGATACTACCCCTCAGTAAAATACGGTTTGCCTATTAAATATGGTCAATTCTCTAAAATAAATCATTTGATAAACAAAACTTCAAAGGCTTTATTTACTTTTAAACATCATTTCATTTTTTCCTAAAACAAAATTATTATGAAAAACAGTAACATACTGAGGGGGGGAGCTGCCCTCATTGCTTTCATGTTGGCGATGCCTTTATTCGGTCAAATGGATAAAAATATGGCGCTAAAAAATAAAATGGATAAGCTCGCTGAAAGCATTGAGCCGAAAGTGCTGGCTTGGCGACGTGATTTTCATGAACATCCCGAACTCTCCAATCGAGAAACTCGAACAAGCAAAATCGTAGCAGATCACCTCAAATCGCTTGGTTTGGAAGTGAAAACAGGTGTTGCGAAGACGGGTGTGGTCGGTATTTTAAAAGGCGGCAAACCTGGTCCAGTGGTTGCCCTTCGGGCTGATATGGATGCCCTACCCGTTACAGAGCGTGGTAATTTGCCTTTCAAATCCACTGTTCGCACGACTTTCAATGGTATCGAAACGGGTGTGATGCATGCTTGCGGACACGATACGCATACCGCTATCCTCATGGGTGCGGCTGAGGTGATGAGTAAAGTGAAAGCCGATTTGCCCGGTACTATCGTTTTTATTTTTCAACCGGCGGAAGAAGGCGCACCGAATGGTGAGACAGGTGGTGCTTCGGATATGATTAAAGAAGGTGTTTTAGACAATCCAAAAGTGGAAACTATTTTTGGTTTGCACATCAATTCTCAAACCCCTGTGGGTACGATTCGCTACCGTCCGGGTGGCACGATGGCAAGCAGCGATAGGATGAGCATTATTATAAAAGGTAAGCAAACGCATGGCGGCTACCCGTGGTCGGGCGTGGATCCGATTGTGACAGGGGCTCAAATAATTATGGGCTTACAAACGGTTGTGAGTCGGATGACACCGCTTACTGAATCGGCTGCCGTGATTACAATTGGTATGTTTCAAGCGGGTTTGCGTGAAAATATTATTCCCGAAGAAGCCAAATTATTAGGCACTATTCGCTGTTTAGACCCTAAAATTCAGAAAGAAGTACATGCTAATATCAAAAGAGTGGCGATTAATATTGCTGAAAGTGCTGGTGCAACAGCAGAAGTCAATATAGAAATCGGCAATCCAGTGACTTATAATAATCCTGAATTGACTAAAAAAATGTACCCAACCTTAGAAGAAGTAGCAGGTGAAAAAAATGTTGTGGTTCAAACACCCGTTACGGGAGCAGAAGATTTTGCCAAATATCAAGAAAAAATACCCGGCTTTTTCTTTTTCCTCGGCGGTATGGCTAAGGATAAAGTTGCGGTAGAAGTAGCACCCCATCATACGCCTGATTTTTATATTGATGAAGGTGGTTTTACGCTTGGCGTGAAGTCATTTTGCCATTTGATTTTGGATTATGCGGCTAAAAAATAAGGCGAAATATTGACTAATTACGTGTATTGTACCACGAATTTGACGAATTTTCGAATATTTGCTCATTGAGATGTTGACATCTAATAGTCAACACGTAGATTAGCAAATATTCGAAAATTCGTCAAATTCGTGGCTTCATACACATCAATTGACTAAACCAAATCAAACCATCCATCAACCGTCTCATTAATGATATCTACAAAATGGCGGTGAGTGAATTCATTTGTCCGCACATCATATTTGTAATCTTTACTCCACTCAGTATGATTTTCTACCAACGATTCAAGAGCATCGCAAATATAGGCTATCTCCTCATTCGTCATAGTTGGGTGAATACTCATCCTAATCCAGCCGGGTTTATTCGTCAAATCGCCTTGACTAATTTGAGCCGTGAGGATATTTGACACATTTTGATCCACCTCTAAAAGATAATGCCCATACGTACCTGCGCAAGAGCAACCGCCGCGCACTTGAATCCCAAATTGGTCATTCAACAGCTTGACTCCTAAATTAAAATGCACATTTTCGATATAAAATGAGACAACGCCCAACCGGTGCGTTTGCTCAGGTGCTAAAACATGAATGCCTTTTATGTTGTGTAAACGATTGAAAATCAATGATAAAAGCTCTTCCTCTCGTTTGAGCATATTCTGAATACCCATTTCTTCTTTCAACCGAATGCATAAAGCAATTTTAATAGTTTGTAAAAATGGAGGTGTGCCGCCGTCCTCGCGGTCTTCTATATTTTCAATAAATTTATGTTCCTGCCAAGGGTTTATCCATTTGACAGTGCCGCCGCCCGGGTTGTCAGGCACTTTATTATCGTAGAGTTGAGTATTGAAAATCAAAATGCCTGTTGTGCCGGGTCCACCCAGAAATTTATGCGGTGAGAAGTAAATTGCATCCAAAAAACTATCAGGATACTGAGGGGGGTGCATATCTATCTGGACATACGGCGCAGAGCAAGCAAAATCCACAAAACACAAACCACCTGCTCGATGCATCATCGCCGCCATCTCGTGGTAAGGCGTTTGGATACCCGTCACGTTGGAACAAGCCGTGACAGCCGCTATTTTCAAGGGGCGATTTTTATATTTTTCAAGCAAAACAGTTAAACTATTCAAATCAATCAACCCCTCAGTATTGGGGGCTATCACCTCCACATCGCAGATAGTTTCTATCCAAGAGGTCTGATTGGAGTGGTGTTCCATGTGAGTGACAAACACAACAGGCCTATCTAACACATTGATAATGAAGTCTTTACGCCGTTTTTCAGGAATTTTAAGCCCTAATATCCGTTGAAATTTATTAATCACGCCCGTCATACCTGACCCGTAGCTGATGAGGCAATCGGTCGGCGCGGCGTTGACATGTTGCTTGATAATTTGACGGGCTTTGTGGTAAGCAAGCGTCATGGACGTGCCACACACGTTTGTCTCGGTATGTGTATTGGCGACGAAGGGCGCAAATTCATCCAATAAACGCTCTTCAATCGGGCGATAAAGCCGTCCGCTGGCCGTCCAATCGGCATAAATAATGCGTTTCACACCGTTCGGGCTGTTGAAAGTTTGCTCTTGTCCGATGATATTTTCTCTAAATTTTGAGAAATAATCTTCTAAGGCAGTTGGTTTGGGTTTGGTCAGAGTCATTGATTTCATGGGGTAAAATTAGGGTAATTATTATAGTTTTAAGTGTTTTAGATTTCAAATTTCCCTTTTTTAGAACATTTACAGTTATATCAAATAGATTTAAAAATCGCCCGAAATCCTGAGGGG
>JAYTON010000772.1:0-2448 GCA_043747725.1 Saprospiraceae bacterium | reverse complement strand
CATTGAATTTGCATTAATATCTAAGATGCTGATTATCAAGCAGTAAAAAATAAGTAAAAAACAAAATCTATTCCGTGTTGATTGAGAGAGGGTTCTGATTTTTATAGAAATCGGCTGCTTTTTTATAACGAATTGATAATCAGTAGGTTGCAAATTTATAATATTTTTTTTGCATGTCTTAAAATAATTAATATAAATTATTCTTAAAGTGAAATAACCCTTTAATTTTCTTCAAAAATCTTGAATTTCGACTTGTAAACGCTTCATTAATTCCATGAATGAAGGGCGGCGACGGCGTGATACTTCTATCTTGATACCATCGTCCATCACGACTTGGCTATCGCCTTTCAAAAATTTGCTCATATAGTTGAGGTTTATCAAGTGTCTTTTATGAACACGGAAAAAATTAACCCCCGAAAGCAGTTCTTCATACGATTTAATGGTTTTAGCCACAGTCATCCGTTCGCCATCTTGGCTGAAAATATGTGTATAATTATCTTCTGCTTCAAGCCGGACAATTTCCTTAATATTCACAAAATAAATACCATCCACAGCTGAAATACTCATTTTGCCAAACGCATTAGGATTGTTGACATGCCCTTGGAAAATATCAATGCGGTCTTTTATCCTGTTCGTCTTTCCGGCTTTCACGCGGCTCACAGCTGCTTTGAGTTCGTCGGGGTCAATAGGCTTGTTGATATACCCCACACAGGCATATTCGCAAGCGCGCTTGGTGAAGGTATCGAAAGCAGTAACAAAAACGATATCGAAATTAATCTCATCTTCTTCCTTAATTTGATTCAATACTTGAAAAATCAACCCATCAGGCAGATTAATATCAAGGAAAGCAACATCCGGTTGAACCTCAGGATTATTAAACATCTTTATAGCACCTTCGACATCTTCGGCTGTTGCCACTATTTCCACTTGCTCGCAATATTTAGCAAGCAAATTTTGAAGGTTTTTCATGCCACTTGGCTCATCTTCTACTATTACGGCTCTCATAGTTTCGTTTTAAGTGAAGTTGGTTAAATAATCTTCTTTAAAGTTTTAGACATTTTAATTTACGGACATTTAATATATCTCGGTTTTTTAATTTCTAAATTGGGCATCAGACTCGTGTAGTCGAAAGCAATCTCTTGATGCTAAAGCGAGCGCTTCCATTCACCAACAACAAGAGTAATCCACCTGCAATGGCTATATTTTTCATAAAATGAAGAGCAACGCTTCGCCTTGTCTCATGTTCAGATAAGGGAATTTCCCAAAATTTATCGAGGATAAATGTTAATGGAATCCAATATAATAAAATTAAGAATGCGCCTAAGCCTGATCGATAACCTATTAGGATAAGCGTAGCCCCCAAAATCAAGCAAAATCCCGAACCATATATCAATAAATTTTGATTCCAAGTGATGCCCCATTCTGTCATTGTCGCTTTTGTAGGTGTCATATAGAATATCTTGTCGTAAGCTTCGAAATAAAAAATAATTGACATCAATATGCGACCTATTAAATCCATATAATCTTTCATCGGTAAAAATATGATTATTTTTTTTAAAGTACAAGTAAATGATTATAAGATAGTTGTGTTATAAATAAAAAAAAATAAAATTAATATTTTTCAGGAATTTAACATTTAAATTTCAAATTTCTATTCTAAAAATTATAATACCTATTTCATTAATCTTATTTTCTCACGACATATTGAGCCACTGCTTTAGCCACATTTTGTCCATCCATAGCTGCTGATATGATTCCCCCTGCATACCCTGCTCCCTCGCCACAAGGGAAAAATGCTTCACAACCTTCATGCATCAGAGTAGTAGCATGGCGTGGAATTCGCACAGGCGATGAAGTACGGCTTTCTGTACCTATCACGTTGGCACTTTCTGTCAAATAGCCTTTCATCATCTTGCCAAATTGCACTACACCTTCTCTCAAACGCTCATATACTGAGGGGGGTAAAAGCTCATGCATCGGTGCGCTAATAAGCCCCGGGATATATGATGTAGCAGGTAAATTGGCTGACACTTTACGGTTTACAAAATCTGTAAGTCGTTGAGATGGTGCTTTTTGTGAACCATCGCCTGCTGAAAACATATTTTGCTCCACCGATTTTTGAAATTCCATTGACATGAAAACACCGTGTTGTTCAAACGATTTCAGATCTTCTAACTCAATCGCTACTACTGTTCCCGAATTAGCAAAAGGTGAATCTCGTCGGCTCATACTCATGCCATTGACCACTATTTCACCAGGGGCTGTAGAGGCTGGTACAACTAATCCACCTGGACACATACAAAAAGAAAAAACACCCCTATCTTTCACCTGACAAACAAGGCTGTAACTTGCTGCTGGTAAGTATTCGCCTCTATCCTTTTTTTTATATTGTACTGAATCAATGAACTCCTGCGAATGCTCTATGCGGACACCCAAAGCGAAAGGCTT
>JAYTON010000771.1:0-4970 GCA_043747725.1 Saprospiraceae bacterium | reverse complement strand
GCTACTGTTACGTGAGCATTTTCAGCGATGTGATAATTCAAAGTGGTTTCTGTGGTGAAAGGATTTTGACCAACTTTCATCATGGCTTGTTTGCTGCTCAATCCTAATTTTGAAGTAGCAGGATCTGTCATTCCCAAGTCATTAGCAGGATAAACAGTACCAGCCGGAATACCACCGCAAGGTCCAAAACCACTATGAGGAGCTGCTGAGTAAGGGAATACTGTTTGGAGTGCTTTATCATTCTTCTCAACACCTGTCGTGTAGCCTAAAACATTCAACAATTTAGGTGTCAAAGGGCTTTGACCAATAACCCAATCGTCGTACCACAAGCCAATAGCTGCTAAAGCAACGCCTGAAACTGCTTGTAATTCGATACGCGTAACGTCGTCTTCCAAACGGCGACCATTCGGGAAACCATCCATGTTAGGAATAAATTGCAAATTATTATTGGTGTTATAAGCAGGATCAGTTAAACCCAAAACGGCTGCTGCAATAATACCTTCGCTGCTGAATTTAGGGTCGTTGCGTGGAGTAGGCGGTACTGCCATGTTCAGACGCAACATATCGCCGAAGCGCAAATCAGTTGGGATAAGTGACCAAGACGGTAAGAAGTTGTTGATGAACGGCTTGCCTACTGTCAATGGATTGCCCGGTGTTTTGCCAGTCGCCAATTGATAAGGCGGCAAATTCGGTACACCTGAGTAGAAAATTGGTAAAATATCCACTGAACGCGGTTGTCCTTTGCGGAGCAAATAATTGCCAAAAGCAGCATCCGCTAAAGCAGTACCATTTAAAGCAGCATTTCCTTTAAGGACAAATAAACCATCTTTTGTATTGCCAAAATCTACTGCACCAAGAAGAGTTTTTGATGCTGTTTGAATACGCAATTTGGATAAAGCAGGCACTGCACCACCAAACAGACGGTCGTCCATATAAAGAGCCAATTCAGGGTTAGTGAAATATTGCTCAAATTCACCTTCGCCTTGATATGGTGTGCGGCTATTCCATTTGTCTTTTTGACCAATCGGAATCACTGCTTCGTTTGTTAAAGGCATACCTAAGCGAGATACTTGAACCCAATCGCCTGCATAAGTAGGTTTAGCACCATTGTCGCTCAAAGTAGTGATACGCGGACGGCTTGCAGAAGCCCAAACGCCGACGATAAAGTCAGGATCGAGGATGTTTTTAGCTTTATCAATTGTTTTAAGGTCTTTTTGCAAAAGTTGAATAGGGATTTGCAAAGCAATAGCGTGTACATTCATACAGCCCACACCATCGCGTGCACCACCGTCACCGCGTGTCTGACCAAGGTCGAAAATGCCACCTAAATCAACGAAGAAAGGATCATCGGTAGAGCCGCAAAAGATTCTTTCGCCTGTTCCTGTTGAAGAAGTAGCGATTGCTTCTTTCATCAATTGAGCATAAGGCTTTCCTAAACCAAGTGTAGCATTGTCAATAGAACGTGGACCGATATTAGGCGGTGGCACGATGCCATTATCCATAATCGTTACAAAATCTCCATTGTTACCAAAACGGCGTTCAACTTTGTAAACCGTTTTTAAATTTTGTTTACCCAAGCGAATATTGAAGAAAGTTGTCGGATCTTCATTGGTTTTTCTAAAAGTGAAACGATACAAAAGATCATCACCATAAGACAATGAATTGGTTTTGAAGTGAATTTCATACCGAATATCTTCTCCGAAAGAGATATAATTCGGGCCGCCTTGTGGCAATTCCAAGCCAATATAATTGGCGATTACAGTCACCGTGTTCGGATTATCGGGACTCCGAAAAGCATACACATCGGTGTTGTCTGCTAATGGATCACCTACCAACATAGGGGCTTCACGATGGCTGGAGGCTTCGAGGAAACGAGTTTCCACGCCGAAGTAAGCAATAGCACCAATGAGTGCCATTACGATACTTGATTTGATTAAGAATTTGTTTACATTTTTCATTGAAAAATTTTTGATTGAAAATAGTTTAATAAATGAATTATTTAAAATGGCTATGTTAAAACAAAAGGGAAACCATGGTTTTCAAAAGCGTACACAGGCTATGCGTTTCTTTAGTGCTACTAAAAAAGGAGGATGATAAAAATCCATCTAATTAAAAATTTGGGTCGTAGGCATTCTGATTTTCACCTTAAAAATCAGAATGTAAGTACAGAAAGGAACTATCAAAAAAAAGTATATAATGGTTGTTTTATTTCACTTCGTCTCTATTTACGTACTGAGGGGGTATTTCGGTTTTAATTATTTTTATTTTTATTTTTATTTTTTTTAAAGATATGAAATTAATTTAGGTTATAAGGCTTTACTAAATTATAAAGTATTGATTTTCAACAAATTGTAAGGGGCAACCACTTGGATTGCCCCTAAAAATTATTACTTCGCTTTTGTTAATTTGATAGACTGAACAGGCTGCCCATCTACCAAAATTCGGGCGATGTACATGCCCTCAGCGACATCATTAGCGCGCCATTTTACTTGATAATTGCCCGCCGAAAGGTCACTATCTTCTAATATTTTCACCACTTTACCTGTAACATCATATACTACTACGCTGACATGAGCATTTTCAGCGATGTGATAATCCAATGTTGTTTCTTGAGAGAAAGGATTTTGACCCACTTTCATAAGGGCTTGCTTGCTACTAAGCCCTAATTTCGATGTAGTAGGGTCTTTCATATTCAAGTCATTTGCCGGAAAAACCGTACCCGCTGGAATACCGCCGCAGACGCCGAAGCCACTATGAGGCGCAGCTAAATAAGGAAACGAAGGTTGGAATGCCTTGTCATTTTTTTCAACGCCTGTTGTGTAGCTCAAAACATTCAATAATTTAGGCGTCAATGGACTTTGACCAATGACCCAATCGTCGTACCATAAACCCACCGCTGCTAATACTGCTCCCGATAGAGCTTGTAATTCAATACGGGTCACGTCATCTTCTAAGCGGCGACCATTAGGGAAGCCATCCATGTTAGGAATCCATTGCAAGTCTTTTGTAGTATTATAAGCAGGGTCAGTCAAGCCCAAAACAGCAGCAGCAATTAAACCCTCGCTGCTGAATTTGGGATGGTCACGCGGTGTAGGGGTCACTGCCATATTGAGGCGCAACATATCACCAAAGCGCAAATCCGTTGGAATAAGCGACCATGCGGGTAAAAAATTGTTGATAAAAGGCTTGCCCGCAGTGAATGGATTGCCAGGCGTTTTGCCTGTCGCTAATTGATAGGGCGAAAGGTTAGGTACGCCTGAGTAAAAAATAGGCAATATATTCACTGAATTCGGCGCACCTTTTCTGAGCAAATAATTACCATATAGTGCATTATCGAAGGCAGTTCCTACAGTTGCTGGATGCCCTTTGATGACAAATAAACCGTCTTTACCGTTGCCAAAATCCACTGCCCCCAAAACAGTTTGTGATTTTGTTTGAATCCGCAACTTAGACAATGCTGGAATCGCTCCACCAAACAAACGGTCGTCCATATAAAGGTCGGGTTCTGGATTGGTGAAGTATTGTTCAAACTCGGCTTCCCCTTGATAGGGTGTACGGTAATTCCATTTGTCTTTTTGACCGATTGGAATGAGCACTTCATTCGTCAAAGGCATACCCAAACGAGAGACTTGAACCCAATCGCCTGCAAAAGTAGGCTTCGCACCATCGTTGTTCAAAGTAGTGATGCGTGGGCGACTTGCCGAAGCCCAAATGCCGACGATAAAGTCAGGGTCGAGAATGTTTTTAGCTTTGTCAATGGTTTTAAAGTCTTTTTGCAAAAGCTGAATAGGGATTTGCAAAGCAATAGCGTGTACGTTGTAGCAACCTACACCGTCGCGTGCGCCCCCATCTCCACGAGTTTGCGCAAGATCAAAAACACCGCCCAAATCTACAAAGAAGGGGTCATCTACTGAACCACAGAAGATTCTTTCGCCCGTGCCAGTCGAAGAGGTGGCGATAGCTTCCCTCATGAGTTGAGCATAAGGCTTACCCAAACCAAGTGTTGCATTGTCAATGGAGCGAGGACCGATATTCGGCGGCGGCACAATACCATTGTCTAAAATAGTCACCATAACGCCATCACCAAAACGGCGTTCAACTTTGTAAACTGTTTTTAGATTTTGCTTTCCGAGTCTAATATTAAAGAAAGTGGTGGGGTCTTCATTCGTTTTTCTAAAAGTAAAGCGATACAAAAGATCGTCGCCATAAGCTAATGGGTTCGTTTTGAAGTGGATTTCGTAACGGATGTCCTCGCCGAAAGACATGTAATTTGGACCGCCTTGTGGCAATTCCAAGCCAATATAATTGGCGATGACTGTTACCATATTCGGATTATCGGGGCTCCGAAAGGCATACAAATCGGTGTTGTCAGCCAAAGGGTCACCTATCAACATAGGTGCTTCGCGATGGCTTGAGGCTTCAAGGTAATGGGTTTCCACACCGTAGTACGCAATCGCACTAACAAGCGCGACAACCATACTTGATTTGAGCAAAAGATTTTTTAAACTTTTCATTGGTTAAAATTTTGGTTGAAAAAAAAAGTTTATAAATAAATACAGATCTTGTAATGGCATAACCATAACAAGTGGGGTATCATGGTATTCAAATGCTACCGTTTTCTAATCACATTGATGAGATTCAGGTAATTAAATGACAGAGTGTGAGCAATTTTTTACTTTTAATGGGAGAGTCTGATTGTTATTACAGAAAGGAAGTTGTCAAAAAATGCAAGGCTGTTATTATTTTCATTTCGGTTTAGATACTTTCATTTCGGTTTCATTCACTTTCATTTTGGTGTCATTCACTATTATTCAATTACTGAGGGTTAGAACAAGTTGGCTGAATAGATATTATTACTTGACCTCATCCTTTCCCAAAAGCATTCTTTTAGGAAAGGATGAGGTAAATTGGAATGTAAATTTCATCAATTTTATACCCTATACTGAGGGGGTATATAAATCTTATTTTCT
>JAYTON010000770.1:0-1681 GCA_043747725.1 Saprospiraceae bacterium | reverse complement strand
TTTAGCTTTTTCATGTCTTTATTTCCTGCATTCTTAGTGTTATTTTCTTTAATTCCGTTTTTACCGATTGATAAAGCCGATGTTTTAAAACAATTGCACGATGGCATCATCGAAATAATGCCCAATAAAACAGGCGAAGACCTTTTCAATACTGTCAAAACTTTTGTCAGAACCAAACGTACAGATTTCCTTTCTATTGGTTTTGTCCTCGCCATTTATTTTTCGAGCAATGGTTTGATGGCTTTAATGAGGGGTTTTGAAAAAGATCACAGCGTATTTAAAAAAAGAAATATTTGGGAAAAACGGTTCAGAGCCATCGGGATGACTTTCTTATTAGGTATTTTGCTTTTTATAAGCACATTTCTCATCATTTTAGGCAATCAACTTTTTAAATGGTTATTTAAATTGGTGAAATTGAGCGCAGGCACCGCTAATTTTTTAGATATTTTAAGATGGGTGACTGTCATCGGCTCTATTTATTTGGGCATCGCCATTATCTATAAATTTGGCGTGGCGATGAAGCGAAAAGTGCATTTTTTCTCCCCAGGGGCGTCTACTGCCACTGTTTTATCGCTGCTTTCGTCCATCGGTTTTTCATTTTATGTCGACACTTTTGGCAATTATAATAAACTATATGGCTCTTTCGTAGCGGGTATCGTCCTCCTCCTTTGGCTTCAACTCAATGCTATTATTTTGATTATCGGCTTCGAGTTGAATGCCGCTATCGCCGTGAATCAGGATTTAAAAATGACTGCGGAAGAGAAGGAAAAAGAAATTGAAGTTGAAAAAGTGATTGAAATAAAAAAGGAGATTGAAAACAAGCCTAATCCTTAATTTTCAATCGCTTTTTGATGTTGTCAAATCGTGAATTGAAAATTTTATTTTGAATAAAAAATTTAAAATCTTCACCTACTATTTGCTCCCATGTTACTCCCTCCTGCCACCCGCTGTTCGCAGTGACATTTACTTTGCCTTTAAACTTCAAATAAAACTTTTCTGCTTTATCATATTGATTCAAAAATAAATACGCATGTGCTAAATTTAAATTTATAGCCCAATCATCAGACATCGAGCGCAATAGAGGGTTGAGCATTTCAAGAGCTTCATTGCTTTTTCCGTTTAAAATATAGGCTCTTGCTAGCTTCAAACGGTTGAATAATGAGGGGTATCCCAAGTCAATTATTTTTTTTGACACCCACAACATTTCATTAAAACTACCTGTTTGCTCAAGCGAGTCTCTCAACATTTTCATAGCTGCGATTTCACCCATTTCAATGCCCAAATTTTGATTCCCTGATGCTGCAAAACAGGCTTCGACCTTTGACATGAGTTTAAAATTCTTCTCTGATTCTGTCATCAATGCATACTCTTGAAAAGTATAAATATGGGCAAAACTATCAATGGTACACAGCATAACAGCATCTGTTTGGTTATTTTTTTTACCGTCAAACGCGTAACTCATTTTAGAGTACAATCCCTCTTTTTGAAATTTATTCCAAGTCGTTTCTTTTAAAAATATAGGATTCGAGGGTTTAGATTTTGCAACCACCGCCGATATTTCAATCTTCACATTAATGCCCGTTTTGATGCTCGGATTACTCAAACCAATAACGGGGCGGCGGTTTTTTACCCAAACTTCTACAATGCCACCCGCCATATTTTGCCTTGAAAAATCTTTATC
>JAYTON010000769.1:0-5795 GCA_043747725.1 Saprospiraceae bacterium | reverse complement strand
GCAGGCCGTTCACGAGTGCCGCGATGTCGGGTGGCAAGGGCGAGGTGAAGTCCATCCGGTCCCCCGTCACCGGATGCAAAAATCCCAGGCTGGCGGCGTGCAGGGCCTGCCGCGGAAAGTCATTTCCCCCGGCTGCCGCACCTGCACCCACGACGACGCGCGACAGCTTGCGCTTGCCGCCATAGGTCTGGTCCCCCAACAACCCGTGGCCCGCATAGGCCATATGCACCCGGATCTGATGCGTGCGCCCGGTTTCCAACCAGCATTCGACCAGCGCCGCAGCCCCCGCCGCCAATACGTCCGTGACGCGGGCGCGGGTGACGGCATGGCGGCCCTGCCCGTCCCAGACCACCGCCTGCCGCTGTCTGTCGGACTTGTGACGCGCAAGGTTGGTCGCGATCTTCAGGATCCCGCCTGCCTCGAAGCTGACGCCGCGCAGCCCCCGCAGCCGGGGGTCGGCGCTGGAGGGGACACCGTGGACCACCGCCATGTAGTGCCGGGTGACCGAGTGATCCTCGAACTGCCGGGCCAGCCCGTGATGCGCCCGGTCCGACTTTGCGACGACCAGCAGGCCGGTGGTATCCTTGTCGATCCGGTGCACGATCCCCGGCCGCCGTTCCCCCCCGATCCCCGAAAGCGTGTCGCCGCAGTGATGCAGAAGCGCGTTCACCAGCGTCCCCGAAGGCGACCCCGGCGCGGGGTGGATTTAAAAACCTGATAGGTTTGTAATTAATTGAAAATCAATTAGTTATATCCCCTCAGTATTTTATGTTTTTTATCAGAAAATTATTGTTTTTTAGTAAAAAGCATTCAACCCTGTAACGTCCATCCCTGTTATGAGCAAGTGAATATCGTGCGTGCCTTCATAAGTGATAACTGATTCAAGGTTCATCATGTGCCGCATAATCGGGTATTCGCCTGTGATGCCCATGCCTCCATGAATTTGACGGGCTTCGCGAGCGATTTCAAGCGCCATA
Organism: Saprospiraceae bacterium; assembly: GCA_043747725.1. GTDB lineage: Bacteria > Bacteroidota > Bacteroidia > Chitinophagales > Saprospiraceae > JAAFJT01. The sequence goes on along the minus strand of JAYTON010000769.1, from coordinate 4,818 downwards.
TTCACATTATTGCGTTTTGCCATCGAAATTTGAGCGGCTGTGGCATTGCCTTTATTCGCCAAAGTGCCGAGTCGCCAAGCTAAAAGTTGTGCTTTAGTGATTTCGGTAATCATTTCAGCTAATTTTTTTTGCGTCAATTGAAATTGCCCAATGGGTTTTCCAAACTGCTCACGCTCTTTTGAATAACGCAAAGCCGAATCATAACAATCCAAAGCTGCTCCAATTGCCCCCCAAGCAATACCATAACGGGCTTTTGAAAGACATGTCAGAGGTCCTTTCAAACCTTCAACATTGGGTAGAACATTTTTCTTCGGCACGCGCACATCCTCAAAAACCAACTCCCCTGTAACAGATGCCCGAAGCGACCATTTTCCATGAATTTCAGGAGCCGTGAAGCCTTTCATGCCTTTTTCAACGATTAAACCAATAATTTTACCATCTTCCCTTTTTGCCCATACGACGGCGATATCAGCCACAGGCGCATTGGTTATCCACATTTTTGCACCATTTAATATATAGGCATCGCCATCATCTTTCACATTCGTCATCATACCTGCGGGATTTGAACCATGATCGGGCTCAGTTAATCCGAAGCAACCAATCAATTCACCCGTCGCTAATTTTGGCAAATAATAATGCTTTTGTTCTTCGCTACCAAATTTATAAATCGGATACATCACTAACGATCCTTGAACGGAAGCCATCGAACGGATGCCCGAATCGCCGCGTTCTAACTCTTGCATGATGATACCATACGCTATTTCATCCATGCCTCCGCAACCATATTGTGCTGGTAACGAGGGACCGAAAGCCCCAATTTCGCCCAATCCTTTGAATAAATGCTTGGGACAAGCGGCTCTATTGGCGTAATCTTCAATAATTGGACTCACTTCTTGTTTAACCCAAGTCCGCACCGCATCACGTGCCAGCAAGTGCTCTTCCGTTAGAAGTTCATCTATTTGATAATAATCGTGCGATTGATAGCGGTCATCTTTTACCGCTTTATGTAGGGTTTGTACCTCATTTTTAATTGACATCATTTCTTGATTTTAGTTGCAAAATGGTTAAGGACTTCATTAAAAGATACCCCCTCAGTATTGGAGGATATTTTAGGCAAAATTACATATTTAACAGCAGTTACGCCACTATGTTTTGTGGTAATTCAGGCATTATTAAGATTATATATTCACCCCCCTCAGTATTTATCAAGTTTTTTAAATATTTTTGCAAAAAGTTGAAGTGAAATGAATCATCAGAAAAAACATCGCCAAAGCCTTGAAACGGAGCAAAAAGCCCTTGAAATCAACCTCGATGATAGGGTTTATGGTACTTTCGCAGAAATAGGTGCAGGGCAGGAAGTAGCGCGTTATTTTTTTCAAGTCGGTGCAGCCGCAGGAACAGTTGCCAAAACGATGTCCGCATATGACAAAGTTTATTCAGATGAAATTTATGGACATGAGCCCAATGGTCGCTACGTATGCGAGAGCCGCCTGTATAAAATGCTCGACCATGAGTTTGAACTCATGGAAACGCGCTTGAAACATGAACGCCCGAATACTAATTTTTTCGCTTTTGCGGATACTGTTGCTGCTATGAATTTTAGCAAAACTATTAAAGGTGAAGGCTGGTTGGGTTTGCGTTTTCAACTCAAACCGGGAGGCAAGACCAATGACCTTGTGATCCATGTAAAGATGCTTGATAATGATAATAAATTGCAACAACAAGCCATTGGTGTTTTGGGCGTGAATCTTCTTTATGGTGTTTATCGTTATAGCCATGATGTTGAAATATTGATTCAATCTCTCATGGATAGCCTTCACGGGCGGGTTTCTATCGATATGATTCGTTTGAGTGGTGGCGATTTTAAGGAAATTGACAACCGTTTATTGAGTCTTTGGTTGATAAAACATAAAATGAGCGATGTGGCGATGTTCGGACCTGATAAGCGTAATTTGCACCCTTCTGAATTTTTATATAGAAAAAATCTTTTAGTAGTACGAGGCAGTTTTCGACCTGTGACGCTCGTAAATGAGGATATGATCAATGCCAGTTGGGCACAATTTCGAGGTGAAAAAGATGTGGATGCTAAAAAAAGTTATCTTCTCACTGAAATTACGCTTGATAATCTCATGCTTGAAGGTGACCTCGATGAGCAAGACTTTCTTGATAGAGCTGATTTATTGTGTGCTTTGGGTCAGACGGTCATTATTTCTAATTGTGAGCAACATCAAAAATTGATTGATTATTATTCTGATTTTAAAATTCAGAAATTAGGCTTGGTGGTAGGCGTTAAACAATTATTGGATACGGTTAATGAAAAGTATTATAACAATTTGGATGGTCGGTTATTGACAGCTTTTGGTGAATTGTTTACGCGCAACGTGACGGTTTATGTGTATCCGCTACTTCAAGAAGGTAGCGATACTTTGATGACTGCTGAAAATATGCCTGTGCCAGATGGGGTCAAATTTTTGTATAAACACCTTTTGGATTCGCGGCATGTCGTGGATATTCAAGATTTTCATGCTGAAAGTCTACATATTTATTCAACTTTAGTCTTAAAAATGATAAAACACGATGAAGAAGGTTGGGATGCCTTGGTGCCTGACAAAGTAGCGAAATTGGTTCGCGAAAAATGCTTGTTTGAATTTCCTGCTCAGTCTTTAACATTTGAATACTAAAAACATATGAAACTTTTCCCTTTCCATGATCCTCTACTCATAGAAGCTGGTTGCGATGAAGCTGGGCGAGGCTGTTTGGCAGGTCCTGTTTTTGCCGCCGCAGTTATTTTGCCTAAAAATTTTGACGATGATATTTTAAATGATTCAAAATTGATGAGCGTCAAAAAACGCTTTTCAATGCGACAAATCATTGAAGAACAGGCGTTGGCTTGGGGTGTGGGTATGGCAGATTTGGATGAAATAGCAGAATTTAATATTGCCAATGCTTCGTATATGGCTATGAATAGAGCCATCCGAAACATGACTATTAAGCCTGAACTACTCTTGATAGATGGTAAATATTTTAAACCCGAAATGAATATTCCACACGTCTGTATCATAAAAGGCGATTCTAAATTTGCATCTATAGCTGCTGCTTCAGTGCTTGCAAAAACCCACCGCGACGAATATATGCGCGAGTTGACCCCTCAGTATCCACAATATGGATGGGATATTAATAAAGGTTATCCGACAAAAAAACATCGAGAAGCGATAATGGCATACGGTGCAACGCCGCATCATCGAAAAACCTTTCGATTATTACCTGAAATAAAATTATTCAATGAAAAGCCGTTGAGAAAAAAAAGGTGATATTATTTTCGTAGGCATTCCCCCTTTGGGGGTTAGGGGGCTAAAGACCTAAAAATACAAACCACCGATGTTGATAACGGTGGTTCGTAGAAAACAAACTATGAGAAAACAAAATAAACAATTAAAAAATCAATAACCATTCAAATTGAGCTGAACATTGAGCTCTTTTTCAAGTTTATCGAGAACATCATTAGCTGGTACGAGTTGACCCTTTTCAATACGCTCGACGTTCATTTTAGTCAATCCCACTCGTACAGCCAATTCTTTTTGAGAAATCTGTTTTTCCAAGCGCGCTATTTTAATTTGCTCACTGATTGGAAAAATAATAGATGATTCTCTTTTTGAATCTAGGTTTGACTCATTTGTTTGGGGTGGATAATTCAAAAAACTCGCTAAAAGCACGAGTAAACAGGCTGTAAAAATAAATTTTGACATAATGCAATGGTTTTGTTAATTTAATGAAATGATTTGATTTTTTGGTTTTTATAAATCGTCCAAACGATTTAATTCATATTTTTCAATAACGGAAATGAGCTTTTTGTCATAAGTAGCATCCGTAGCGTAACCATATTCTCTTAATCCTCTCGCCCAAGCTCTGTAGTCTTTGCCGAATTTCAATAATTTACGATAACTGTTTTTCATCAAAAAATGGCTGTGTTCTCTCCAAGAATCCATTGGTCCACCATATTTTCTAAAGAAGTCTTTATGATGATCGTCCGTAAAATTTGAACAATGCCCTTCGGGGCAACTTCTTGAAAAGCACTTAATACCAAAATGATTATTGTTCTTAACAGCTAAAACACTTGTACCCGAACGGCTTTCGATAATTGCCTGCGCCATGCTAATACTTGCAGGAATACCAAATTGATCCATTTCGGCTACTGCCGTGTTGGAGAAATATTCAATATAAGAGCGGACTTGTGATTCGCGCAAATCTTCAGGTGCGGCTGGTGATAAGTCATTGACGACTGTTCCCAAAGAGGCTTGTGTAGCGTAATCTTTATTGTGCTTGTCCGTGTATGTTTTCTCCTTACTTATCTTTTCTTCTGCAAAGTTAGCGGAATTAAAATTATACGCAATATCCTTTTTTAGTATAAATAACATAATTATCGCTAATATACATAATTTAGCAAATGTCATTACATACTTTTTTTCGAATATACCCAATGTGCGGCGTTCAAATTGATGCTGCAAAACAGCTTTGAAACGGTACAATCCTTTGAGAATATGGTCGATATATTCTTTGAATGACTCTTCTGGTGCGTAACCGTTGGAGTTGGGTGTTGGCTGAGGGACAATTGAATCTGCATCCTGTTTGAATACAACTTTCAAACCGCCGCTTTTTGAATTATTATTACTCATGATTGTTTGGTCTTTTAAAAACGAATTGTATCTTTACAATCTTAATTTTACATGGTTATGTTTTATAAAACATAATTGTAGAACAAATTTAAAACAAAAAGTTTTAATAACACAAATTATTTTAAGTTTTTTAAACAATTTTTTT
>JAYTON010000768.1:0-3561 GCA_043747725.1 Saprospiraceae bacterium | reverse complement strand
AATAATTCCAAATTACGGTAATATTGCCACTCGACATTGTGCATTCTGATGATTTTCATGCGACTTCTCAGTACTTTATCTTTCAAAACGCCGCATGTATGCAAGCCTTCAAATAGAATCGGATAAGTATCTTTTTTTAAGTTTTTCAATAAAGCGGAAGTCATCCTCGATTTCACCACAAAGGGTTTGCTACTGAGCATACTGAGAGGTGATAAATCGCGCTTGTAGTAATATACTTTTTCGCAATATTTTTCCAGTTCCGGCTGTGCATGGCGTTCACGATATTGAAAACAATGCAGCGTAATGACAACACCTGCTTCGTGAAGGGCTTTGATTTTATAGAAAACATCCATCACGCCGCCATAATCGGCAGGAAAAGGAATATCGAATGAAATGATGTGTAAGTGCTTGTTTTTCAATGATTTATTTCGGTTTAGAATTGACTAAATGTTAAATAATAATATTTTTTGATGGCGAAACTAAACAAATATAAAAGAGTTTCTTTCATTTGCAAAAAAATAGAACATTATGATTTTGAAAATTTATCAAGCAGACGCATTCAGTAATAAAGTATTTGGTGGCAACCCTGCTGCTGTTATTCCGCTCGCCAAAGGTGTTCATTCAGAAAATGGTTGGTTACCTAATAATATTTTACAACAAATTGCTATTGAAAATAACTTATCTGAAACGGCTTTTATTGTTCCAACGGATGGTCAAACCGATTATCATTTGCGTTGGTTCACGCCGAGTTACGAGGTGCGATTGTGTGGTCATGCCACTTTGGCAACGGCTCATATTCTTTGGAATCATTTGGGTTTTGAAAAAGACACCATCGCTTTTGACACATTAAGTGGCGTTTTAAAAGTGAATAAAAATGGCAATGTTTATACTTTAGATTTCCCAACTGATAAACTTGAAAATCGAAAAAAGAAAATTGATTTAATTCATAAAATATTGGGAATCAAACCTTTAGATGTTTTCAAAGGACGCGACGATTATATGGCGATACTCTCGTCGCAAGCGGAAATAGAGGCATTAAAACCCAATTTTGCTCTCTTAAAGGAACTTGATGCACGTGGCTTGATAGCAACGGCTTTGGGCGATGAAGTAGATTTTGTATCCCGCTGTTTTTTCCCCGAAGCAGGTATTGAAGAAGACCCCGTAACAGGCTCGGCACATACGACGATGATGCCTTATTGGGCAGAAAAAATAGGCAGAAATACTTTAACAGCTATTCAACTTTCCTCGCGCAGAGGCGAATTGACCTGTGAACTGAGGGGGAATAGAGTAGATATTAGCGGCTCGGCAGTGACGTATATGATAGGTGAAATTTTTATTTAATTTTTAAAATATTTGAGAACATAAGCCTTTTCAGATTCAATATTTGCTAAGTTTTCATCCATCACTTCTATATTGATATGAGCGTCGGTGTAGCGATTGCGTTTGGCGAATGGGAGGATGCGCTGATATTGTTCTTTCGCTCTTTCGAGGTGATTGGCGGCGGCATTGAGTAGCATTAATAAGTCATCTCGCTTAGGGTTTGCCCCTTTTTTTTCTTTCACCGCTTGCCTAATGTCAGCATATTTTTTAAAAAAATCTAAAGCTGTATTGGAATAAAATTCGGCTAATTGTCGCATAGCGCGCACATCTTTTTCATTGTAATTAAGAATCCGCACCGCTTCATTAAATGCTCTCGACATTGAATCAAGATTTTCCCAAACCGCTATGCTGTCTTTGAAATTAAACAGCGTTTTATTTTCATTAAAACAATTTTTATTATTTATAAAACAATCAAAATCAAGTGGTTGCTTAACGAGTTGCCATAAAGGGTCGTGGGGCAAATGATTTTCTTGAAATACTGAGGGGTGAGCAAGAAAGTATTTTTTTGAAAAAAAACCATTGTCTGCATCCCAAGTAGCATCAAGTAAATACCAACTGTTATTTATTTTTACAGCGTTCCAAGCATGTCCTTCATTCTCTACAGACTGCCCATCGCTTTTCACAAAACCATCTACAATGACAGCTTGAATACCCGCAATTTTGCACATCTCTTTCACTAATTTTGAATAACCGATGCAGACAGCTTTTTTACTTTCAATGACAAAATCAGGCTCTTGCGTCAAGGTCGTATCGCCTTCAATGCGGCGGCGAAAAGTATGGTCGTATTGAATATTCGAGGTAATCCAGTCATAAATAGCCGCCACTTTGAGAGAATCGTTGGCAGCATTTTGAATGAGCTTTTCAGTCAATTTTTCAGTCAAATACTGAGGGGGTGTCGATGGTGGATTGGAGATTTCGGATTTCGGTAGCGTATCCCGAATTCCGATATTCAACATCCCAAATGGAAAATACTGAGGGGGGTCAATTGGCTCATTGACAAATATTAATTTTAAAAAAAATATAGAAAAACAAATAAATTTCATATTTTACAAAGATGAAAGTATAAATTTGCAGATTAAATATTAGTCAAGTCATCAAAATTATACAATGCAATATATCGGATATTTGTTTTTTCGGTTTACAGTTTTTATTTTTAATTGGATTCCTTTTAGAATGCTTTATGTAATATCTGATGGTCTGGCGTGGTTATTTTTTAATGTCATAAAATATCGCCATAAAGTTGTCTATTCTAATCTAAAAAACTCTTTTCCTCAAAAATCAGACGTTGAAATTAAAGAAATAGTTCGTAAGTTTTATAAAAACATGACGGATATTTTATTAGAAAGTATCAAAGGATTCAGCGTGAATGAAAAAATAATGGCACAGCGATATATTTTTACAAATCCCGAGCTGTTGCACGAGGAGCGTCGAGCAGGCGGCAATTCCATCGTGATGGCAGGACATTATACCAATTGGGAATGGGGAGCGATTATTTTTCCACATTTTGTAACTCACCGAACGTTTATTGGCTTTTATAAACCTTTGACTAACGTTTATATTGAAAAATATGCTCTTGCCAAACGCACTAAAAGCGGTTCAGTCCTGATAGATATTGGGCGGACAGCATGGGCTTTTGAACAATATAAAAATCAACCTTCATCTTATACTTTCGTCAGCGATCAAAGCACTTATTCCCCAAAAGCGCATTGGGTCACGTTTTTGAATCAAGATACGGCTTGCCCTTACGGCGGCGATAAATACGCTCGGCAATTTAATTATCCCGTATTTTTTTTAAAAATGTGGCGAGTCAAACGCGGGTATTATGCCACTGCTTTTGAAAGGCTGATTGACAATCCAGCAGAGCAACCGGAGGAGGAAATAACGAGGTTGTTTATGCACAGGCTTGAAGAAGTGATTCGAGAGAAACCGGAAGATTGGTTGTGGTCACATAAGCGTTGGAAAGTGAAACGTCAATTAGTGAAAAATGAAGAGTGAAAAACTGGACTGGAGATGCGATATATTTTATATTGGTAGAGAAAATATAAAAATTATTTTGAAAAATCCTTAGTAAAAACCATAAATTTAAACGAATCAAAATCATGGCAGAAGACAACAATGAAAAACTTCATCGCATATTATCGCTTGATGGAGGTGGTATTCGAGGCATTATGACAGGACAGG
>JAYTON010000767.1:0-1512 GCA_043747725.1 Saprospiraceae bacterium | reverse complement strand
TTTCGCCAGTTGCGGATGGGTCGTTTGATTTTTCATTGGAAGACTGAGGGGTTGGGCGTTTCAAAACAATATCCGCTTTGCCTTTCACTGGGGTTGCACTAAATTGTCCGCGTAAGTCCATTTCAGTGCCTTCTACTTCCCATTTATTTTGACGAATCAGGCTGATTAGCGTCCAAATCGCATAATTAATTTGTCTAATTAACTGCACACGCTCTGGTTCATAGCCATACATCAATAAAGTAGCAGCTTCCCTTTGAAAAAGACGAAGACTCGCTCCATCAACCCATGCATTGACATCTGAACGTGTCCACTCTGTAAAATCTTCCTTCAACACCAATTCAAAAAAGCGGTGCGCCACATTGCCTTTTAAGGTATTTTCTTTGACGATACTCAAAATATCTGACTTCGACAACCGTGCTTTATGCCTAAAAACCCATTGATAGGGGTAATAAAATAAGGCTTCGAGGCTCGTCAAAGTCTCTTGGTCTCGTTGTGCTAAACGCTTGGCGTCGAGTTCAATAAATGGTTGCGTTTTGCCCAAGCGATGGTGTTTTAATGGAATATTAAATGGTGTTTCAAGTTTTGATAATTTTTTAAAATCGGTTAAATCTTTATCAATATCTATTGTTATGTCTTCTAAATCACCAAAACAGGCTTTTAAATGGCTCATCAGTGGGTGTTCAACCGTTTCTTTACCATTTATTTTTTTAGGATAAATCAAAATCATTTGCTTTTGAGTTTTAAACACTGGCTGCGTGCGTTCCCAAAGCATTAAGGAATTTTCATCTTGCGGCGATTGCAATTTCACGCCATTTTTATTTAAATAATCTAATTCATCTTTATACCACCGACTAAAAAAATGCACCCCCTCAGTATCCGTGAAATTCCACCAAACCAAAGCATCAATAGGGGCAATCAAACATGATTCTTTATGAATATATGGATAATGTCCAATTTCGCAAGGCTTGGGTTGTACAGGCGCAGGCTCATAAATGGTGCGAATAATGCGTTCCAATTCGAGGTAAGAGAGAAATTTATCATTGGGTGGCAATTCTTCTAAAAACTCTTGAATACGTTTGGCTTGCTCACTGAGCACAATGAGGCTTGTATTTTTCCCATTATTGCTTTCAAACTCTTCGCTTGCCCATTCTTTGAGGTGATTGAAAATTTCAATGATTTCATCCTTCGGGGCACTTTTTTCGATGTCATAAGTGGTTCTATCAAACCAAAACTCGTATTGGTTGCGAATTTTATTAATATTTATACTCTTGTCAGTCAATGATTTAGCTTGTAAATCTTCAAAAAATTGACTTGTTTTTGCAAACCAATGTTCTCCGCTAATGCCCGGACGCTGCGAAATCAAATTAGCAATCACTGTTGCCAAATCCGCATCTAAAGGCTTGGCTGGCATGGTAACAAATTCCAATATTTTATAGGGGTCAATCGGACGCCATAAAAAAGTGGTCACTAATTTCAAGAGTTGCAAAGTCGGTCGCCCTAATGACGAAGACG
>JAYTON010000766.1:0-3091 GCA_043747725.1 Saprospiraceae bacterium | reverse complement strand
CGGTGGCGGCGGCGGCGGTGGCGGTGGTGGCGGCGCAGCTTTGTCAAGCGGCGGCGGCTCCTGCAAAACCACTTCCTTCATCATCAATTCATCCTTTTGTGGCAAAAGTCCTCTCAGCTTATCAACAATAAGCGGATAGGCAATGCCCACTAAAAATAACGATGCACCGATAAGAATACCGCGTTTTACGTGCTTGCCATAAATTTGACGCAGATAGTAGCCTCCATACGCTTTGTTTCTCCCTTGAAAAACAATATCGTCGAGGCTCATCTTCATGATGTCTTTGCTATCCATTGACGTTTTTTTTTTAAATACTTTGAAAATTATTGTCTTGGAATAGTTCCGAGACTTTCCATGATTGTCGTGTCAATTTTATCAAGGTCCACTAATGCATAGGCTCTTACACCTGTAATACGCATTTCGTCGAGGATATCCACCATATTTTTATATCTGGATTTCGGCATTGCCTTGATAAGTACGACAAGAGTGTCTTTACTGCCGTATTGTTTTTCTACCTCACTTTGACGGTTTCTGATAGCACCTCTTACACCTTTAGCTGAGAAATCAGCAGAGTCCACTTGAAGATTGCCTTTAGCCAAGTCTTCGTCGGAGGCAACATAAAAGTAAACTTTATCATGCTCACCCAGCAAAACGCTTAAAGAGCGAGATTTTTTCAATGGTGGTGCATCATCTTCCTTTTCATTTTTAGCAGGCTTGATAATTTCCATCGTTTTTGGCTTACTCATGGTTGTAGCAAGCATAAAAAACGTAATCAGGAGAAAACCCAAATCCACCATCGGCGTCATATCAACACTGGGGGCACCTTTTTTACCCGTTTCTATCGAAGCCATTTATAATAATTATTTTAATAATTGATTGAATCAAATAAATTATTCAGCTGCTGCTGCTTTGGCAGATGTTATAAGGTTGAAACGATTCGAGTTTGTTTTTCTCAACGTTTCAATTACGTCATCTATGTACTTATATTCTGTACTCTTATCAGCTTTAACCGCTATACGAAGCCCATCATTAAGCGTCCTTGCAATGACAATGAGTTCAGCCAAATCATTTTTAGCTGTATCAATATCACCTGGTGAGGGAACGCCCCCTAATACTTTAGCTTTAGGATTAACCCTAAGTCCCATTTGCCTAAATCTCGACATATCTTCTTGACTCAAATTTAAGAGAGCAGGCAATTGATCTAATGGCACGCCAAATTGGTCAAGCAATTTGAAACGCTTTTGCATTGGAGCGGATATTTGGAAATTATTCCTTTTAGCGAGTTCATCAAGTATAGCTGACCGCGTATTTTGGTCATCAACACCGAAGAAAACCCGTCCATCATTACCGACAGATATTAATAAAATATCTTTTTCGGGAATGGGTATCTGAGCAGTTGAAGCAGGTATATCCACCTCAAGCGGTTCATTCGGACGAAATTTCGTTGTCAGGATAAAGAATGACAAGAGTAAGAAAGCAACATCACACATAGCGGTCATGTCCATCCTTATATTCTGCCTTTTCATTTTAACCTTTGGCATGATCTATTACGTTTTATAGTTTAAAGAAATCTGATACAAACGGACAATTACTTGTTATGAGTCGCGAAAGTTTGACCCATACTGAAAGCCGCTTCATCGATACGATAGCTCAAACCGTCAATTCTTGCCGTGAAATAGTTGTACATAATGATAGCGAAAGCCGATGTACCGATGCCCAACGCCGTGTTAATCAAGGCTTCTGAGATACCTGTAGATAGAGCAACCGCATCAGGCGCACCTGATGTTGCCATGCCTTGGAAGGCTTTGATCATACCGATTACCGTTCCCAAAAGGGCTACAAGCGTACCAACAGAAGCAATCGTAGAGAGAATAGGCATATTCTGCTCCAACATTGGCATTTCAAGAGCCGTTGACTCTTCAATCTCCTGCTGAATAGCGGTAATTTTTTGATCTTTTTCAAGCTCCGTATTGGATGCCATTTCTTTGTATTTCACTAAGCCGCTGCGTACAACGTTAGCTACTGAACCTCTTTGCTTATCACACTCTGAAATAGCACCATCAACATTGTTGCTCACTAAATTAGATTGGATACGCTTAATAAATTCCGGAACTGACCCTTTACCCTGCGCTGCATTGAGGGTAAGTAAACGCTCTACAGAAAATACGATAACGCATAATAAGAATGTCATCAAAAGGGGTACGATAAAACCACCTTTATAAACGATGCCTAATGCGTTAAGTGGGTGACCTTTTACAGGGTCGCCGCCTTCAAAATTACTACCTTTGCCCATCAAAAGATGAAAGACAAGTTCAGCGATGATTAGTGAAGCAATCATGACTGCAGGTGCAAACATTTCGTTGTTAGCTGATGCACCTTGAGATTTAGAGCTTGTTGCTGTTGCCGAAGCAATGTTTGGTTTACTCATAATTCAGTGAAATTTTGAGTTTTTTTAAAATGTTTAACAATAATTATTTAAGAGCTTGTTTCAAAATCGTTCGATGTATTCGAATAACGATTAGTAAAATAACAAGTGCAATGATACAATATAAAACTGATTTGCAAACAATCTTCTTAAAAAAATTTTGTTAATCATCTTTTTACCTAAAATTTAATTGGTCACTCCCATCTCTTGCCCAATTATTTTACTGTACCCCCTCAGTAAATGTGCTTTTTTTCTTCACTTTCATTGCTTAATATTTAAGATGCCATTGCTTTTTAAAATGGTGTGTCGGGTTAAAACTTTTTTTTATTTTTTTAATGGTCGTAGGAAATTTCAAATCTTACACCATATACACAAAGCTGTCATATTGATAGTTTATCATTATTAGTGAGGGCAAAAACAATGCAGTGGGAATTAATGTTGTGCTTTTTAGATCATGGGAATGCATCCCTAAAAATAGTTGACTATGAAAAAAGTATTAAAGTGGCTAGGTATTACATTGCTCGTTTTTCTGTTTATAGGTGCTTTTGTATATTTTAAATACTTGAGCCCATTTTTGTCTAAAATGAAACAAACGGAGCTTGTTCAGATAGATAAAAATCTGACCATCATTACGGGTGGCGGCGGCAATTCGGGTATCATTAGTTC
>JAYTON010000765.1:0-2019 GCA_043747725.1 Saprospiraceae bacterium | reverse complement strand
AAACGTCGGTCAACACAAAAGTATACCGACAGCCCCGGGCATTCTCTTTTATGACCGGGATTTTTTAACGGGGCCGTCGGATACTTTTATAAACGTTATGCGTTCGTGCTACTTCTGCCTGTGAATAAAGAATGGATTTTTATTCAATTTTTTTCGCCTCAAATTTTCCACCCTGATTTAAAAACATTCCTGAAACTTTTCCATTAACGATCAAAAATTCAATTGTTGCATCAACTGTTTTCAGGAAGAAGTTTGTTTGATTCTCTGCAAAAATCTCCTCCTTTTCCTGTCCGGTTGCCTGAATATAAATTTTATTTCCTTCAAGGCTTACCTGAATAATAAATCCACCTCCAAAATCATATTTACCTTTAAGCTGTCCCAATTTATTTACATCAATAGCCACCGCCAATTTTTCTTTTGGAAGCGGAATATCAGTTTTAGGTTCAAGTTCACTTGGGCCATATTGTATAGGCTCGCTATATATTTCCAATGACACTATTTTGTCTTTCTCATTGCGATGGAACTTGCAGTATGTATTACTACTTTTAAACGCAAAAAGATCTTTAGTAATGTTGACCAATGCGTTTTTAGATTTACCTTTAGATTGTGAAAACAAGGTGTCGTCCTTAATTGTTAGATATCTATACATCCTCTCATCAGTAGAATTTGTAGATATTCTTTTTCCTGAACGATGTACGGCATAAACACCTGTGTAGTTCTCAAGCACTTTCTTATCTATGCGAACGAATGAGGGTGTTGTAACAAATTGTCCTGCTACCCGTAATGCAATATTAGATGAAAAGTCGCTAGGGCTTTTAGATGTACTGTTCGAAAGTATTGTAACATAAATTTGTTGAGATGGAATACGAATACCATCAGACAAAAAGCCATTGATGGCACCACCATGGGTAATGAATTTTAAACCGTGATAATTACCCACAGACCAGCCAAAACCATAATTAGTTAACTGTCCGTTAGGTAATAAAAAAGGTTTCCATGCTTTTTCTAACCATTCACTTTTAATGATCTTATCCGTATAAAGGGCATTATCCCATTTCAGCAGGTCATCTACATTTGTAACGATCGCTCCTGCTGCATAAGGCCAACTCCAACTAAGGTAACTTGCCGGCTTGAATTTACCGTACCCTGCGGCTTCGTACCCGAACGCTGAATTGAGTACGATGCTATCATAGCTTCCAATCGAAGTATTGAACATTCTTAGTGGATGGAAAATGTTCTGCTGGAGGTATTCGTTCAGCGACATGCCTGAAACCTTTTCAACAATTAACCCCGCTACAACATAGCCTGAATTGCTATAGCTCCAATCAGTTCCCGGTTCAAATAGTAAAGAATCATTCATAAAATAATTCATGATATCTTCTTTGGATTGGTCTATTACCATTTTTGGTCTAAAATCTTTCTTTTCCGTATAGCTTGTAATACCACTTGTATGAGTCAACAAGTTTTCGATCGTAATATGCCTCCCATGTATATTATAATCAGGCAGATATTTATTTATATCATCTTGTAAACTTAGTTTCCCTTCCTGCGCGAGCTTGAGTATGCATACGGCAGTAAATTGTTTAGACATAGAACCAATACGAAAAACGTAATCAGGTTTATTATTAACATTTAATTCAAGGTTAGCTAAACCGTATGCTTTTCTGAATACAGGCAATCCCTTTTTTGCGATTAAAATAACTGCACCTGGACCATCAGGCTTATAACTTGCATTCATTATGCTGTCAACGAATTGCTCATCTGCTTTTGAAAGTTGCTGAGCGTTTGATGAAACAATTAGCAAAAAAGAGAAGGATAAAATTAAAATTCGTTTCATGTTATCTATTATTTGTTTTGATTGATGTCAGTTATCAAAGATAATTTTTTGAAGTCAGTTAGAAGTTCCGATGTCGCCAAGCATGTGTCTCGTCCTGATTTAGGTTGACTCTTTTTGACGTTATCCACAGCGGGATAAGATTACTGTGTTTTACGTTTTGAGTTTAGTTGTTCATCTTTGTT
>JAYTON010000764.1:0-3349 GCA_043747725.1 Saprospiraceae bacterium | reverse complement strand
CAAAAGGCTATGGCATTATCTGGCAAGGTCGCTTAGTGGCGTTTTATAATTACGAATCGGACTTAGGCGATGGCTGGGATGATGTGCACAAAGACCCGGAGGAATTGCGTCAAAAAGCGTTGGAAATGGGGGCTAATATTATACGGTATGTTTTTCAGCAGCAATAAAAATATTTAAAACAAATGCTCAATAAACCATAAGAGCTTATTGAGCATTCTTTATACATAATTACCTCTGAATTAAACCACTATTGCTTCCCTCAAAATCAACTTCTCCCGTTCAGGTCCCGTTGAAATCATGGTGACAGGGACTTCCAAATATTCTTCTAAAAAAAGAGTGAATTCTTTCAGAACGGGTGGCAGGGAATCATAATCCAAATCGTCCAAATTTTTCATCCAACCTTTAAACGATTTCCAAACGGGTTCTACCTTCACTTCGCTGATGTCGTAAGGCAAATCAGTACTCAGGACACCGTTGTATTTATAATGTGTCGCGGCTTTTATTTCTTCAAAAATATTCAACACATCAATCTTCGTGATGCACAATTGCGTCACGCCATTGAGCATAATCGTATAGCGCAACTGCGGCAAATCAATCCATCCGCAACGACGAGGACGCCCCGTTGTGCTGCCAAATTCAGCCCCCTCAGTACGGAGCAAATCGCCGATAGAATCGTGCAATTCTGACGGAAATGGACCACCACCAACACGTGTGCAGTATGCTTTTGTAACGCCAATCACTTCGCCAATTTTGCTGGGTGCAACGCCTAAGCCTACACATACGCCCGCCGTCACAGTATTTGAGGATGTGACAAAAGGATAGGTGCCGAAGTCAATATCGAGCATCGAGCCTTGTGCGCCTTCAGCTAATATTTTTTTACCATTATTTAAATTTTCATTGATATAGTACTCAGAATCAATGAGTTGCATAGATTTCAAAGTTTCCAAGCTGGCAAACCAACGAGCTTCTTCGGCTTTCAAATCGAAAGATACTGAGGGGTACACTTTCAAAAGTTCCAAGTGTTTTTCTTTCAATGCCTCATATCTTTTTTGAAAACTCGGCAATAGAATATCCCCTACGCGCAAGCCGTTGCGCCCAGTTTTATCCATATAAGTCGGTCCAATGCCTTTGAGCGTAGAGCCAATTTTTGCTGAGCCTTTTGCGGCTTCACTCGCTGCATCGAGCAGGCGATGAGTGGGCAAAATAAGATGTGCTTTCTTCGCAACCAAGAGGCGTGTTTGATATTCAACATTCGCCGCTTTGAGGTTGTTAATTTCTCTTTCAAAGGTAATCGGGTCAATTACTACGCCGTTGCCGATGACATTGACGAGGTTTTCTCTGAAAATACCAGAAGGGATGGTATGAAGTACGAATTTTTTACCGCCAAATTTGAGTGTATGTCCGGCGTTGGGTCCGCCTTGAAAACGCGCAACAATATCGTATTTTTCAGCGAGGAAGTCCACGATTTTACCCTTGCCTTCATCGCCCCATTGCAAACCGAGTATGACGTCTATTTTCATTGTGAGATATTTTTATTTTTATAAAATATTGATAATCAATTGTTTAAAGAATAAAACGTAAAGCAGTTTTAAAACCGCACGACACTTTGTTTTTAAAAACCGCGCAAAGATACAAAAACCCATCGATGCCATACAGCATCGATGGGTTTTTAATTTGCCCAATAAAATTACCTATTATCTATTACTCATTATCTATCACCTATTACTCATTAAGCAGACATCTTTGCACGTTGTTTCGCAAACGGCTTGCAAAATTACTCATTATCTATCACCTATTACTCATTAAGCAGAGCGCTCCCCACCTCGGTTTCATATTCCCGTTGTTTCTGACAAGAGCCGCAGACGCCATATAAATTGAGTGCATGGTGCATGATTTTGAAATTCAACAACTCGCCCACCATTGTTTTAATATGCTGAATACGCGGGTCGCAAAACTCGACGACTTTGCCACAATCCACGCATATTACATGGTCGTGTTGCTTTGAGCCATAGCTTTTTTCGTAGAGTGCAAGGTTTTTGCCGAATTGATGCTTCCGCACAAGGTCGCAACTCACTAACAGTTCGAGGGTGTTATAAACCGTCGCGCGGCTCACGCGGTAGCTTTGGTTTTTCATGTGAATATACAAAGCTTCGGCGTCGAAATGGTCGTCGCGTTTGTATATTTCTTCGAGGATGGCGTAGCGTTCGGGCGTTTTGCGAAAACTACTTTTTTCGAGATGCGCAGAGAAAATATTCGTTACCTCCTTGATAATATCCGATTCGTTTCTATTGAAAGCCATTTTTTTTATTGAAAATCCTATCTTTAGGCAAGTGAATGAAAAATGAAAAACAAATGTAGCGTTTATATTCTTTAATTAAAAACACTCAATTCTGCTGAATGTTTGGAAATACTTACCCCCTCAGTATTTTGACCGTTAGTATTTACAAAATGGTCTATATTTGTGAAAATGAAAGCTCGTTATTTTTAATTAAAATTCAACTATGAAGCCTTTATCCAAAACAATTGCCTTGATTGCCGCTTTGTTTTTAGCATTATGCTCTCTTTTATTATTTAAAAATATTGAACTGATTGAAAGGGAAAAAGATAAATCTGAAAAAGAATTTCCGTCAGAGTGGCTATTTGCTCAACGAGCTTATCCAAACGGGCAAATCAATCAAACCGCATATTTAGAGGTGCTGAAAAATGCGCAACGCCTTAGAAATCAATCACTTACGACACGCAGCAGCAATACATGGACATTTGCTGGACCTACCAATACAGGCGGTCGCATTACCTCATTAGCCATTCATCCATCGAATACGAAGACGATTTATGTAGGCGCAGCAGCTGGAGGCATTTTCAAATCTACTGATGGTGGGGCTTCCTGGCTACCCATTTTTGAAGATGTATTGACCCTCGCTATTGGCGATGTCGCCGTTGCGCCTTCCAATCCACAGACGCTTTATGTAGGTACAGGCGAGGCAAACGGCGGCGGCGGCTCTACAAATTACGATGGCGTAGGTGTATACAAAAGTTTGAATGCTGGCGCAACTTGGCAACATTTAGGTCCGACAAATATCGGCAGCATCGGCAAATTAGCGATTGATCCCAAGAATCCCAACCGTGTTTTTGTAGCAGCAATGGGTTATCTTTATCAGCCAGGTCCTCAGCGAGGGATTTATCGCACCACCGACGGGGGCAGCACTTGGGATAAGGTATTATTTCTCAACGATTCGACGGGTTGCATTGATATCGCCATTCACCCCACTAATCCTGATACGATTTATGCGGCTATGTGGGAACGAAATCGCCGACCCAATTATCGCAATTATGGCGGCGAATCGTGCGG
>JAYTON010000763.1:0-4467 GCA_043747725.1 Saprospiraceae bacterium | reverse complement strand
AGTGTGCACCCACTACGATGGTATATTCCGCTCCATTATCGAGGTAGCCGACCACGTTTTGAGTATTAATTGGCGCAGCATTGGGGTCTTCATTGAGGTGTGGATTAGTGGATTTTTTAAAGGTATATTTATAAAAATATCCCTCATTTCCCTTCGGTTGCAAGCCCACTTTTTTAAACTGCTTGGCAATATATTGAGCTGCTTTTTGCTCACCGGCAGAGCCTGTTCCACGCCCTTCGAGTTTATCGGAAGCAAGGTATTGGATGTGTTTTTTTATATTTTTAGATGTGATAATCTGAGCATTCAGAAACGACCCCCTCAGTATAAATAACATTACTAAGGATAAAACAAGGTATTTTTTCATTTTTTAAATAGTATTTTTAATTAATCAATGAGCACAAAGTTACTACCAATATGACGCATCTCCGATGCTTTTAATTCATTCTTCGCATTAAATGTAAAAGTGCTTTTCCTCACACGGATTCCTTTTGCTAAAGGCATTCCTTTGGAAGGAAGACTGAGGAGGAGTTTTTCAATTTTTAACTCTTAGTTGATATCAATGGCAATGCGGTTAAATTTCTGTTAAAGTAAAACCAAAAGCCTGATTTAATATTTAAATTTGTTGAAATTTATAGATTAAAACACGCCAAGCGGTACTTGGGTTTAAATAAAAAGATGAATCAAAAAATTATATGGTTGATTACGGGTTTGTTGACAGTGGCAGTCATCGGGGTCATGTCGTTGCAGCTCAAATTTATATTGGATAGCCGCGAAGAAAAGGAAAAACTCTTCGACAACCACATCCGCAATGCCCTCAAAAATGTAGCGAAAAGATTAGAAGACGCTGAGGATTTGCAAGTCAATCAATTTGCGAATGGTTATTCTATTCAACAAATTGAAGGCGATTCCGTCAGTTTTTCTTTTAAAAGCACGACCATTATCCCAAGTCAGCCGCCAATTCGCCCGGAAGAAAAGTACAAAGCGTTGCAAGTAAAACAAATGATGTTCGCCATTTTACCCATTGACGAACGGGTCAATTTGCCTCTATTAGATAAATTGCTCAAACAGGAGTTTCTCGAACGCGGCATCAATTTGTTCTATAATTATGGTATTTTCTCTAATAATTCTAACAGTTTTATTGCTTTTAACAACCATTACGTCTTTCCACAAGAGAATCAAATCGCTTTTAGTGCCTTAAAATCGTCGGAATATCAGGTCAATTTGTTCCCAACCGATATTAATTCGCCGGGCTTACTGTCCATTAATTTTCCGACAAAAGAGCGGTTTGTATGGGCTGGTTTATGGAATATTTTATTGCTTTCAATGTTTTTTGTAGCGGTTATTTTAGGCTGTTTTGCTTACACGATTAACGTTATTTTCCGTCAGAAAAAACTCTCTGAAATGAAAACGGACTTCATTAATAATATGACGCATGAATTCAAAACGCCGATTGCGACCATTTCTCTCGCTGCAGATTCGATTACCAACTTGACGATCATCGGCAATCCTGATAAAATCAAACGCTTCGCCGACATCATCAAACAGGAAAATAAACGCATGAATGGGCAGGTGGAAAAAGTGTTACAAATGGCACTGATCGAGCGCGACACCTTAAGATTAAATTTCTCATCCATTGATGTGCATGAGGTGATTAACCAAGCTATTGGCAATATCAGTTTGCAAGTGGAAAAGAAAGATGGCACCGTTTCTTCTAATTTTAAAGCAGAAAGACCGATCGTTGAAGGCGATTCTAACCATATTTCCAATATTATCAACAATTTGTTGGACAATGCTAATAAATATTCGCCTGAAAAACCTGAAATTACTGTCAGCACGCGCAATGTTTCAAATGGCGTTGAAATCACAGTGGCGGATAAGGGAATCGGTATGACCAAGGAAGCGAAAAGTAAGATTTTTGAAAAATTCTATCGTGTACATACGGGCAATTTACATGATGTTAAAGGTTTTGGATTGGGTTTAGCGTATGTCAAAACGATGGTGACAGCGCATAAAGGTTCAGTAGATGTTAAAACTGATCCCGGGAAAGGCAGTAGTTTTATTATCTTTTTACCGTTTCATGTACAAGAGATGTAATAAAAATAAACCTAAATTGAGTTTCAATGTTACAACTCTATTTAATCAATAAAAACAATTTCATTATGAAAAGACTGTTCTTACTACCCCTCAGTATTTTGCTCGTTTTAGGCGTTTCAAAAGCCCAAAAAGTCATGTCGTGTTGCCAATTGGCAACTATGGAAGATTATCAAATGCTGGGTGCTTCGGCTGATTTTGTCCGCGCTCATGCAGAGCCTTTGCCGTTTATTTTTATCAGCAAAGCAGGTGGCGAAATGACCACTTTCGCTACACCCGATGGCAAAACGGCTAATGCTTTTTTGATAAAAGCTAAGAAAGCATCGAAAAAATGGCTGTTTGTTTATCAAGAATGGTGGGGTTTAAATGACTACATTAAAAAACAATCCGAGACATTTTACAACGATATGAACGGCGATGTTAATGTTATCGCGCTTGACATGTACGATGGTCAGATAGCTGTTAAAAGTGAAGAAGCTGGAAAACTGATGCAAGGCGCAAAAGAAGAACGCCTAATGAGTATTATGCAAGGAGCAAAAAATTTTGTAGGAAAAAAGGCTAAAATTGCGAGTGTAGGCTGGTGTTTTGGTGGCGGTTTGTCGCTCAAATCGGCTTTAGTTGAAGGCAAACAAGCGGTCGGTTGCATCATGTATTATGGTATGCCCGTGAAAGAAGTGGAAAAATTAAAAACCTTGAAAACAGATGTCCTTGGTTTTTTTGCAGGAAAAGAAAAATGGATTAATAAAGATGTGATAGCCGAATTTGATAAGAATATGAAAACAGCAGGCAAGACATTGACCTACAAAGTTTTCGATGCAGAACACGGTTTTGCCAACCCATCTAATCCTATTTTCGATCCCACTAGTTCGGCAGAAGCTTATAAAATGGCGATTGATTATTTGAAAAAGAAATTTAACCTCTAAAATAAAGTAGAATGCAGCATCAAGGCGAATAAGGACAAGGCAATCGTTCATTATTCGCCTTTTGGTTTTCAGGGCATCTGAGTATTTTAATAAAAAATATTGATTTTAAGACGTCGATATACTTAAATTTGTATCCGAATTAAAAGTTTTTTAACATCTTCTCTGATTAATTATTTATAAAAGGTTGATTAACAATTTATTATATCAGCCATTTTTTAAAATACAAACAAACATTTTGAATAACATGAACAAACTACTTGGTTTCCTATTCATTTTATGCCTTGCCTTGGCATCATGTGTCCCTATCGTGAAAGACAAAGTTGACCCTGTTACGAACCCGACAACCACTCAAGACATCGCTTGGGACCCCCTCAGTAAAGTCAGCCCTGAGTTGCTCGTGAAGTCAATTCATAGCACGGCTACTGAATTGCATATTCTAACCAATAATCAATTGTTGCGTCTTGATGCGAATTTAAATGTTCTTGAAAAAAGGGATTTAGCGGCTGACCGTCAGATTTATGGCACACCCGTTTGTGCGGATAATACTTTTTTACGCATCACGCAAGGCAATAATAATATGCAAGTCGTGGAATTCCATTTGATGAATAATAAGTCAGTGGTGAAAAAGTTTTTTACTTCTGAATTGGTGGATGCTACACAAAATGAGTCATTTTTGATAGATGTTGTAGGGCGTACACCGGGTGCATATAGTACAGACGGTACAAAGTTTTTCATGCCCGGTGTGGTTTATCCGGCTTACAAACCCACTGTTATGATTTTTGACGTAATATTAAATGCTCAAAATACGGATTTTGCTACTTTGAAATTAAACAAACGCGTAGAAATTCCGAATCTGACTACGGATGGTAAAATCGAATCTTGCCGTTTTTTGAAAGGCAATTTTTATTTGGCAACCAAAGACGGTGGTTTTCGCATAACACTTGATGGGCAGGTGAAAAAATTGTTTAATTTTTGGACAGAGGATTTTTTTGAAAAAGATGGAAAAATATATGCCAACGGAACGGATTTTAATCCCGCAGATTTTAACGTATCAACTGATAATGGTATCACTTGGCAAAAGGTGGGAGTAGCAGGCGAGTTAAGATTTGTTGAAATCATTAACAATATCGTTTTTAGCCAAAAAAATAGAAACCTGCCTTACGATTTATCAGATCCTACATTGACGAAAGTGAAACCGATTTTATATGTCAATGATTTTAAAGAAAAATCCGATAATTATTATGACATTGAGTTTTTTCAAAGTAAATATTATATCAGTGTTGGAAATCAGATTTTTACGATTAAAGAACCTAAGGCAAAATAGTTTCACAAACTCATTTCATACAAAATACCCGCTTTCATCGAGTTAGCCGAAGCTATAAGCCTATGAGCGTTCATTTTTTTCATCACCCAATCCATCAAAATCAAACTCACCGCTAGCATTTCAACCTTA
>JAYTON010000762.1:0-4162 GCA_043747725.1 Saprospiraceae bacterium | reverse complement strand
ATGCCGAGGTAAGTTTCACCTTCCATGACCAATATAGAACCAATGTTCTTCTCGTTCATGATTTTGAGCGCGTCAATAACGCACGTGTTGGGTGAAACTGCAATGACCTTGTTTGATTTCCTTTGGAGGATGTCTGATACTTTGCTCATAAGTGCGCGTTGATTTTGGTTAGTAAAATAAATAGTACAAATCTTGAATAGCGTAAAAATATTGTATTGAGTTGATAAATCAAAATTTTATTTCAATTAATTTTAGTTTATAAGAACATTTTACCTATTTATGATAATTGAAAACTATTAAATTGTTTTTTGATTAATACAAAACTAAACCTTTTTTTAATGAGAATCAAGACAGTTTTTACAATTTTATATTGTTAAAAAAGAATTCGTTATTGATTCAAGAGAAAACGGTTTATTTTTAAGCCATAAAAAAAATAATGTCTGATAATAAAAATAAACCAAAACCCCTCATTATTCGGACTTCAGATGGGATTTATACTGAGGGGGTCGATTTTTATATCGAAAATGGCTTATATGTTTTTACTGAAAAATATTTGAAAGAGCGCGGTTATTGCTGCGGTAATGGCTGTCGGCATTGCCCATATAAAAAAATAGGTGATGAGTAATGGGTGATAGGTAATTTTAAAAAAATTTCTATCTTTAAGCCTAACTAAACCCAATTCTATATGGATTTCAAGTCTCTACTTCGCCGTAAAACCATCTCTGATGTTCTTAAAAATCCTGAAGCTGACCCACACGGCAACGAAGGTGCGCTCGTTAAAAATTTAAAATTGCGTGATTTGGTGTCGATGGGCATCGCTGCGGTCATTGGGGCGGGCATTTTCTCAACCATCGGCAAAGCTGCTTTTTCAGGCGGACCGGGCGTTGTGTTTCTTTTTATGATTACAGCCGTCACTTGCGGCTTTACTGCTTTGTGTTATGCTGAATTTGCTTCACGTGTACCCGTCGCAGGCAGTGCCTACACATATTCATATGTCGCTTTCGGTGAGCTGGTAGCTTGGATAATCGGCTGGGCATTGATTCTGGAATATGCTATTGGCAATATTGTCGTAGCCATATCGTGGTCCAGCTATTTTAATAACCTCATGGAAGGCTTAGGCATTCATTTACCGGCTTGGATGATTTCAGACGGTGGCACATCAAAAGCTCTGTACGATGCAGCCATTGAAAAAAACGCCTCTACTGAAGGGATGGCTTGGACAACGGCTCCCACGCTCGGCTCGTGGCACGTCATTTTTAACTTACCTGCATTTATTATAGTGGTTTTGATAACTTGGTTGGCTTATCGAGGTATAAAAGAGAGTAAACGCAGCACCAATTTCATGGTCGGCTTGAAGTTAGTTGTTCTATTTTTAGTCATAGTAGTTGGAGGTTTTTATGTTCAGCCTACTAATTGGACGCCTTTTTTACCCAATGGTTTTGGGGGTGTTTTGGCTGGTGTTTCTGCTGTTTTTTATGCCTATATTGGTTTTGATGCTATTTCTACAACGGCTGAAGAATGTGAAAATCCGCAAAGAGACTTGCCGCGAGGCATGATTTATTCCTTAATCATCTGTACTATTATCTATATTTTGATAGCCTTAGTCATAACAGGCATGGTCAATTATAGTGAATTTCAAGGGGTGAATGACCCGTTGGCTTATGTGTTTCAGAAAACAGGCTTGACCAATTTAAATTACCTCATTTCTGTTAGTGCCGTTGTGGCGACGACGAGTGTTTTGTTGGTTTTTCAATTGGGTCAACCGCGTATTTGGATGAGTATGAGCCGCGATGGTTTATTGCCAAAACGCTTCTCTCGTATCCACCCCAAATTTGGAACGCCTTCTTATGCGACCATAGTTACAGGGTTTTTGGTAGCCATCCCATCGCTTTTCATGGATGCTAATTTAGTCACGGATTTGACGAGTATCGGGACATTATTCGCTTTTGTCTTGGTTTGTGGTGGTGTTTTGATGTTGCCTTTTGACAACAATCCGAATAAAAAATTCAATTTACCATACATTAATGGTCAATTTATCGCTCCTCTCCTATTGGCAGCGTTTATATTTCAATTCAGAGATAGGACTTTCAATGCCTTCACTAATTTAAATTCAGAGGATCATCAGGAATACTTGTATGCCATTTTTATCGTTGTAGCCATTGTAACAGTGGTGTTTACATTTCTAAAAAAATGGTCGTTGATACCTGTCTTAGGCGTTCTTTTCTGCTCTTATTTATTGATTGAAATACCCGTCAAATCATGGTATGTCTTTTTCGGATGGATGACTTTGGGGCTGTTGATATATTTTAACTACGGTTTAAAAAGGAGTAAATTAAACAATTAAAATGCTCAAAACTGATAGATATACTGAGGGGTATTCTTTAGATAAAGAGTTGATATTCAATGTTTTATTATTTTTATAAAATTATAATATTTTAAAAAATATTATATAAAGAGTTTTAAAAAATGAGAAAATTGTTATTCCTAATTGGCATCTTCGTCACTGTTTGCAGCCAAGTGATTGGGCAAAATGTTATTTTAGACGGCTATGTTTTTGAGAAATATAATCGCGGCTTCCTCAACGAAGTCTCCATCAGAATACTCAATAAATCCGAAACTTTGATTGTAGAAACCATGACTGATATAGATGGACATTTTACTGTTGAAGTGCCTGCGGGCAACGTATATCTCATGGATTTCAATAAAAAAGTTTTCGCTCCTAAACGGGATAAAGTGAGTACAATTGGTAAAATTGCAGGTGAAAAAGTATTTATCCAAGTCGAAATGGAGCGTAAGCCCGGCTATTTGCTTGAAGTCACTTTAGCGGAAAAACAATTTGCTAAAGATGTAGTAATTAATGTCGTTCATGGCGCGCGAATAGAAATTTATAACAATACCTTTAAAAAAGAAGAGTTGGTTATTGATTCAGCTAAAAGTCCTATTTTCAGCATTACCCTTCAACAAGGCAATGAATACACTATTCTAATCCGCAAGAAAGGATTTTATAATAAAAGATTGCACGTCAATGTCAATATAAATGGTTGTTATCTGTGCATGGATGGTTTCGGTACTGTCAATCCGAGGGTTGTAAGTAATTCGACCTCAGCAGAAGACAACAAACTCAGCACGCTCATCGCCAATGTGGAACTCGACCGAATTAACATGAATAAAAGCATTGTTATGAAAAATATTTATTATGCTTATAACAGTGCTGGTATAACCGAGCCTTCAAAAAAAGAATTAGAGAAAATCATTAATCTGTTGAAAATTAATCCTTCGCTCATTATTGAACTGGGTTCGCACACCGATTCACGCGGCTCAGATGATTATAATCTAAGGCTTTCGCAGCAACGGGCGCAAGCTGCAGTAGATTATATACTTGCTTCTAAGATGGTAGATGCCTCAAAATTGAAAGCAAAAGGTTATGGCGAAACCAAATTGGTGAATAAATGCGTGAACGGGACTGCTTGTACCGAAGATCAACATCTCCAAAACAGGCGAACTGAATTGAAAATAATAGGCTTCACAAACGATGCATTTTTAGGAAAAAGCCTTGTAGAAATTATGCACGATGAAGAAATGGCGATATTCGTTAAGAGCGGCGAGGATGAAAAAGTATATTCCTCGACACCTATTTCAACTGAAAAAACAACAGCAAATAAAGAAAAAGATAAAATTAAAGTAAAAACTATAGAAAATAAAATCCCTCCAATCACCCCCTCAGTATCAGAAGCCCAAAATGTTAAAACAAATACAATCGAACCATTTGATGAAGAACCCATTAAAAAAAATACCAATACAGCGAAAAATACTGAAAAAATAATCAAAGTAGAACCTTTTGATGATAATATTAAACCTCAAAAAGTACCTCAAGAAATCAAAAAAGAGAATCCGCAGACAGTTAATTTGAAAGTCAATTTGCAACCGGTGGGTGATTACTCAGGCTATAAAATTGAACTTTTTATGGCAGAAAAATCTCTCAGTGCCAATGACCCAGATTTAAAAATGATAGCGGCGGAAGTGTCGTCAGATATTTTTTATGATGTCATCAAAACAGGTGAAACATCTTAGAGTATGTTTTGAAATTGAGAGATAAAGACTTACGATTTTGAAAAAATAGAGCATCTGCCGTAATTTGTGGTATCGAATCATAAATTACAAA
>JAYTON010000761.1:0-7150 GCA_043747725.1 Saprospiraceae bacterium | reverse complement strand
TTGGCTCTAATATCTAATTCTGGTGTATTGACTCGACTCATGCAGCAAAATTAATAAATCGTCTCTTAATCTAAACTAATTTCAATGAACTACTTATTTTGTTATAAAATTAAAACATTTATTTATTCTAAAAAATTATTTCCACTTTTATCCTCTCCAACTATATCAGCCTATTTGAATGATTAGTAAAAAAAGATTTTCTTTAAAACTAAAAAACTATTTTTGCAACAAAAATGAATGGAATATATGACTGAAATTAATGATAATGAACCGCTTGACCATAATCCCGAATGTGAAGTAGGGACAGTCTTCTCCCATCTACCAACTCAAAATCCTGACATGTCACCGCTTGTCGTTTTAGCGACAGCCTTCAGTATGTTCATCTTGGGCAACATCATCGGTTCAGGTTTAATGATTGCTTTGGCTAAGATGGAAGGGTTGGAATTTCAAGATGTCTTGAAAGGTTTGACTGAAAATTCGCCTGTTGGTACTCGTAATTTTATGCGCATGGTAATGCTCATCAATCATATTTTTTCATTCATCATTCCTGCATCTTTGACAGCCTGGATTGCTTATAAAAACAACATTTTCAAGGCTTTACGCTTGCAAAATTTACCTAAGCTGTCATTTATTGGTTTAGGATTTCTAATGCTCGTGGTGAGTATGCCTTTAGTGCAATATGCTTATCAAGTAAATAAAATGATTCCACTCCCACAATGGATGATGGATATGG
Source organism: Saprospiraceae bacterium (assembly GCA_043747725.1). Taxonomy (GTDB): domain Bacteria; phylum Bacteroidota; class Bacteroidia; order Chitinophagales; family Saprospiraceae; genus JAAFJT01. Next base: position 6,417 of record JAYTON010000761.1, on the reverse strand, counting down.
AAAATAGCACAGGCAATATACTGGAAGCGATTATAGCCAAAGAAAACTTTTATGAAATCATCGTCAACGTTTTACTGATTGCGGTGATTCCAGCTATTGGCGAGGAGATGATGTTTAGGGGTATTATTCAACAACAATTCGGGCGACTTCTAAAAAATGAGCACATCACTGTTTGGCTCTCGGCTGCTTTTTTTAGTGCTATTCATATGCAGTTTCAAGGCTTTTTAGCGCGCATGATTTTAGGTGCTTTGTTGGGCTATTTATTGATTTGGACACGCTCGTTGTGGGTGCCGATGATTGTGCATTTTTTGAATAATGGCATACAAGTTCTGATGCTTTATGCGATGAATATCAAACCGAGTGATATGGAGAAAATAGAACAAGGTGATAAAATGCATTGGACAATGGGTTTGGCGTCTCTCATGCTCGTCATCATGATTGGGAAATATATTCGAGACCACCATTATGTGCCGAAGGAAATGGTGCAAAATGAGTGAATACTGAGGGGGTATTAAAACACCCCATACAGTTTTTACTCTATCTATAAAATATAGAAAATCAACTATTTATGACAACATTTCAACAAAGAGCTTTAACGGCGGTAATATTTGGAGTGGTGATGCTGGTGGGGTTATTTTGGAACGTTATAAGTTTTGAAATCCTTTTTACGGTTATTGCTTTAGGCTGTTTGTGGGAATTTACCTTGCTGACACTGGGTACGGCTGCCCGTTTTAGAGAAAGAGTTATACTCTACACTGCCGGTACTCTCTTTTATTTTAGTTTGACAATCATCAATCATTATTTTAAATATACCATTGGATTTTGCTCTACTTTGTCGATTATAAGTGTTGTTTTTTTGATAGCTAAACTTTTTTTTCAACCTGAAAAATTCTTATCCAAGCCCGTTATTTATTTCCTTAGTTTTTTCTATGTTATTTTTCCTTTTTTCCAGATTCAAGGCTTGGCAGACAACCTCTACAATTTTCCTGGTTTCAATCCTATCCTCATTTTTATTATTTTATTGATGACTTGGGCAAATGATACTTTTGCTTACATAATCGGTTCAAAAATAGGCAAAACACCTCTCTACCCTAAAATTTCACCTAAAAAAACATGGGAAGGCACTATTGGCGGCGCTATTTGTTGTGGTTTGGCAGCGGCTTTATTGTCTAAATTTTTAATTGGAAAAGACTCCCACGCGCTCGGTTGGTTCGAATATTTGATGGTCGGTTTCATTATCGGCGTATTCGGTACTATAGGCGATTTGATAGAAAGCATGTTCAAACGCAATGCGGGCGTGAAAGATAGCGGTTCATTTATGCCCGGTCATGGTGGCTTTTTGGACAGATTTGATGCGTTTATATTCGTCATACCAATGGTATTTTTCTATATAATTATTCTCAGATGGTGGGTTTAATTGTTAAAATAGTAAATTTGTTAAAATTTAAATCAACCTATTATGCGCATTCATAAAGAAGGGTATGTGATACTCATCGTTTTAGGAGCTTTATTGGTCATTTTCAATGTGGCTGTCTATTTTTTCATCCATACTGAGGGGGGGTCAGTTCTGACTCTCATTGCTTCATTGATTGTTTATGGCCTTATACTTCAGTTTTTCCGTAATCCCAATCGCGATATTTCCTATTTCGATAATAGAGCCGTTTATGCACCGGCTGATGGCAAAGTAGTTGTGATAGAAGAAGTGTATGAAGCAGAATATTTCAAGGCTCAGCGCATTCAAGTATCCATATTTATGTCGCCTATCAATGTTCATGTCAACCGCAATCCGATTGGTGGCAAAGTGAGTTATTACAAATATCACGAAGGCAAATATTTGGTAGCCTGGCATCCTAAAAGCTCTACCGAAAATGAGCGAACTACCGTCGTCATTAGCAATGGACATGAGGAAGTTCTGTTTCGACAAGTAGCAGGTGCATTGGCTAAACGCATTAAATGCTATCTCAAACAAGGGCAAGAGGTGAAGCAAGGGGCTGACATGGGTTTCATCAAGTTCGGCTCGCGCGTAGATGTTTATCTACCATTGGATGCTAATATTGAGGTGAAAATTGGTGATGTCGTTTATGGAAATAGAAACATTATTGCGATGTTAGTTTGAAATGACCAATGATCAAACGCACCGTACAACATACACCTTCTAAACTACAAGCCCTTCTTTGGTTCATCGCCTTGATGATGATTCCGTTTGTTTATGTTTTTCAGAATAAAATCAATGCCTTTTATTACAATAAAGCTGAATGTGGAGAACCCCGTCGGCGTGAATGGCGAAGCTATAATATCCCGATTTCACCCGGTTATGCAGCTCATGGTTTGGATGTGAGCCATTATCAATGTCAGATTGATTGGGATAAAGTGCAGAAAATGAATGAGAATGGTGTACGCATCAACTTCGTTTTTATGCGAGCGACAAGAGGCATAGATATGTTGGATTATCAGTTTGAAAACAATTGGAAGGGAGCGAAATCGGCTGCTATACTGAGGGGAGCTTATCACTTCTATTTTTTCAATAAAAATCCTGTCCAGCAAGCCAATTACTTTCTTAAAAATGTTAAAATTGAAACAGGTGATTTGCCACCTGTTTTAGATATTGAATTTGATGAAAGCACCGACGATAAATTGCTTTCAAAAGACGATATACTGAGGGGTATCGCTACATGGCTCATCATTGTGGAGCGTGGAACTGGCATGAAACCCATTATTTATACCAATCTCGACTACTATAAACGCTATATCAGCAGTAAATTTCCCGATTATAAAATATGGATTGCAAATTATGACAACCCGCGCGGCGTTAAACTACCCGATGGCAAACAATGGTCATTTTGGCAAATTAGCACAAAAGTCCGTTGCAATGGCATCAGCGAACCTGCCGATTTTAATGTATTTTCAGGAACTAAATCTGAGCTGACGGCTCTTTTAAAGCAGTAATTTTCAAGGCAATTCCTTCAACACCGCCTTCAAACTTTCGCGCCAATGTGGAATCTCAATGCCAAAAACATCTTTAATTTTTTGTTTATTCAAAACGCTGAATGGCGGGCGGTCAGCAGGTGTCGGATATTGAGAAGATTCGATGGGATTCACTTCACAATCTATATCTCTTATTTCAAAAATGGCTTTCGTAAAATCGTACCAACTGGTGACGCCTTCATTGCTGTAATGAAAGACACCTCTCAGTATTTCACGGCTAACTTCTTGATTACTAACCTTTTGCGTAATTTTTAAAACAGCTTTTGCTAAATCGCGGGCATTAGTCGGCGTCCCAATTTGATCAAAAACGACATTGAGCGACGGGCGTTCTTTACCCAAGCGAAGCATTGTTTTAACAAAATTATGCCCATAAATACCGTACACCCAAGACGTGCGGATGACGAGCGTACGCTCACAAAACTTCAACGCCGCTAAGTCACCCCTCAGTTTCGTCTTCGCATAAACGCCTTTTGGACTGGCTTTATCCCCTTCTTTAAAGGGTGTATTCTGATTATTATGATAAACGTAATCTGTAGAGATTTGAATCATTGTTGCGCCATGAGTTTGGCATGCTTTGGCGAGATTACGTGCGCCATTCACATTAATTTTAGTCGCTAATTTGACATCCGTTTCAGCCTTATCAACAGCGGTATAAGCAGCGCAATTAACGACAAATTGAATCGTATTTTTTTCAAAAAAATGCATCACTTGCTGAGGCTTAGTAATGTCCAAACCGTCAACATCAGTAAAAATAAAGCGGAAATGAGGATGCGTGAAAGACAGAAAACGGAACTCATTGCCGAGTTGCCCCTGCGCGCCTGTAATAAGAATAGTCGGTTTTTCCATTAATAAAACTTTAAATGATTGCCAAAAGTAGGATTTACTTTATCTTTTTCAGATAAAATGACATCTGAAACATCCATTTGCCAATCAATTTTCAAAAAAGGGTCGTTGTACAACAATCCACCTTCGCTGGCTTTTGAATAAAAATTGTCACATTTATAAAAAAACTCAGCTGTTTCGCTCAATACCAAAAAGCCATGTGCAAAACCCCTTGGGATATAGAGCTGCTTTTTATTTTCAGCACTTAAAATAATGGAGAAAGATTGACCATACGTGGGCGAGGCTTCCCGTATATCTACCACCACATCCAGCACTTCGCCTTCTATGCAGCGCACTAATTTCGCCTGAGCATACGCGCCGCGTTGATAATGCAACCCCCTCAGTACACCGCGTGTTGAACGGCTTTGATTGTCTTGTACAAATACAGAATTGATACCCGCTTGACGAAAAACATCGTAGTTGTAGCTTTCAAAAAAATAGCCTCTTTCGTCGCCCCAAATTTTGGGTTCAAATATAGTTAAGCCTTCAATGCCCGTTTCGATGAACATGTGTTGAGATATTATGGTTAATCGTTTAATTTCAAAACTTCAATAAACGCCGTTTGAGGGACTTCTACCGAACCGAATTGGCGCATTTTCTTTTTACCTTCTTTTTGCTTTTCCAATAATTTACGTTTTCTGGAAATATCACCGCCATAACATTTCGCCGTCACGTCTTTACGCATGGCTGAAATGGTTTCGCGAGCAATGATTTTAGCACCGATAGCCGCTTGAATCGGAATCATAAACTGATGTCGTGGTATCAATTCTTTCAATTTTTCGCAGAGGCGACGGCCTACCGACTCCGCCTTAGAACGGTGTACAAGTGCAGAAAAAGCATCCACGTTATCGCTATTCAATTTGATGTCCAATTTGACAATATCAGACTGTCGATAGCCGATGGGATGATAATCAAAAGATGCATAGCCCCTTGATACGGATTTTAATTTATCATAAAAATCAAAAACAATTTCAGCCAAAGGCATTTCAAAAACCAACTCCACCCGCGTAGTAGTGAGGTAGGTTTGTTTTTTCATAAAACCGCGTTTATCCATACAAAGCGTCATAATAGTACCGATATATTCGGGTTTTGTAATAATTTGCGCTTCAATGTAAGGCTCTTTGGCATATTCTAAAGCCGATGGATCAGGCAATTCAGCCGGTTGGCGAATCATAAACTCCTGCGAACCTGTCTTAGTCAATTTAGCATAATATGACACGTTCGGGATGGTAACAATAATGTCCTGGTCAAACTCTCTCCGCAAGCGTTCAGTCACGATTTCCAAATGCAACATGCCCAAAAAACCACAACGGAAGCCAAAACCCAAGGCAGCAGAAGTCTCGGGCTCGAATATCAAGGAAGCATCATTGAGTTGCAATTTTTCAAGGCTATCTCTCAAATCTTCAAAATCATCATTATCAATCGGATAAATACCGGCAAACACCATCGGTTTCACCTCTTCAAATCCGACGACCCCCTCAGCAGGGCGCGCCGCATGAGTAATGGTGTCTCCTACTTTTATTTCTTTTACCGATTTGACGCCCGTAATTATATATCCCACATCCCCTGCTTTCGCTTCTAATTTCGGCATGAGGCTCATCTGTAAAATACCCACTTCGTTGGCATCGTAATCATTGCCGGTATAAACAAAACGGACTTTATCACCTTTGCGCAAAGTACCGTTAATGACCCGATAATAAGCAATAATACCCCTAAATTGATTGAAAACAGAGTCAAATATAAGGCATTGAAGCGGTGCATCTGGATCACCTTTCGGTGCCGGTATGCGCTCGACAATGGCTTTCATAATGTCTTCAATACCGATACCCACTTTACCACTCGCCAAGACAATTTCCTCCTTTTTACACCCAATTAACTCAATAATTTGGTCGGAAACCTCATCAATCATGGCGGCTTCCATGTCTATTTTATTCAAAATAGGGATAATTTCAAGGTTGTGTTCCAACGCCAAAAAGAGGTTGGAAATCGTCTGCGCTTGTATACCTTGTGTAGCATCTACGAGCAAAAGCGCACCTTCACAAGCAGCGATTGAGCGCGACACTTCATAACTAAAATCAACATGACCGGGCGTATCAATCAGGTTGAAAGTATAGCGAACCCCGTCAGTATGGTCGTAATAAATTTGGATAGCGTGACTCTTGATTGTGATGCCGCGTTCGCGTTCCAAGTCCATATCGTCGAGGGCTTGGGCTTGCATATCGCGTTCGGAAATGGTCTTTGTGAACTCTAACAAACGGTCGCTCAAGGTACTTTTTCCATGGTCAATATGAGCGATTACACAGAAATTACGAATATTTTTTTGAATGGACATCTATTATCACAGATTTAGAGTGATTCTCTTAATTAAAACCTAAAATTTTGCGGCGCAAAGATACATAAATTTGAACGGATACTGAGAGGGTATGTTTTTATTTATTTTGAATTGGTAAAAACGGTTTTTTATGCCCATTGTTCGATTTCTCAATAATAAAAAAGCGGTGTCACCCAATCGTAACATCGCTTTTTTATTGCAAACCACCATAAAACCAT
>JAYTON010000760.1:0-2184 GCA_043747725.1 Saprospiraceae bacterium | reverse complement strand
TTGACCCCTCTCAGTATCCAGCGGTCATTGAGCATTATGGACACTACATCGCCGTCCTCTTGGTCGTTGTCCCAGATTTCGAGTTGGACGGTTCGTCTTTTCATATTGTATTCTTTCACCACTTTCACCTCTCGTTTTTCAGGCGCTGTCACTTGTGGCTTATTGGATTCATTTACTTGGTTTTGAGGTTTTGACTGAGGGGTGTCAGCCGATTTTGAAGCAACTAAGGGTGGTTGTGTAGAGGGTTTTCTCTTAACTGGCGGTTTAACGGAATTTTTATTCACAGGTTTTTTAATCTCCGTTTTAGGTATTACAGCAGCAATTTGAGGTTCGGGCAATGGCTCTTTTCGGCTGATATTGAGATTCCATACATCAAATTCACAGGCTTCTTCGCCTGTATATTCTATTACATCTATTTTATTCAAATATTGAGGAATACGGGTGAAAAATATGCGAAAACGAACAAATTGACCGCTTTTTATGCGCATCGAAGTGCTTTCATCGGCACATGAAAACCCTGTTGCATAAATATCCCGTGTCGGAATATTTTCAGCTTTAACGAATCGAGCAATTTTTTTACCATTCGAGCGGAGGTGAAATGAATTGCAAGCCTCAATGTGTTGGTCGCTAAAACCAAAGTTTTTAAAACTCATGTGCACTACCGTATATTGGTCATTCAGTTCAACTTTATCAATTTTTATCCCTTCAAAAGAGCTTTGCGCTTGCGAAAGATCCACTATCCAATTTTTATAATCATTGCTCGGTGCATTTTGAGTAAACGCAGTGCAACAGAGGAGTAAAAAAAGCATAAAAACTACGTACTGTCTCATATCCAAAAGTGTTTGATTTTTTATGATGGTTAGTGACGGAGTGACTTTGAGCCACTCCGTCACTTGGGTTTTAATAACTTTACACACCCTGCTTTTTAAACCTATTGAGGGTATGAAAAGTTCTGATAATTAAAATATACGAAAAAAAATAGACAAATTTTTAACTTCAAAAATGCACCCCCTCAGTATATTAACGTTTTGGATTGTCTTTAATTAGAAAAAACTGACCTATCTTTACATTTAATAGGTCATCATTCCATTTTATTCATTTAAATTTTAATTTTTTCATGCAAGTACCTCGTTTTACAGCGTCTCCCAATTTTTATAATGATTTGAAAAGCCGTGTAAATCAATATTTTGTAGAGACCAGGCAATCGCCTACTGGCAATTGGCGATTATATTCTAAAGCTACCATTTTAACGGCTGCGATGATTATTTTATATGTTATTTTAGTTTTTTTTACACCTTCTACGCCGTGGGCAATTGCTCTGTGCGTGGTGGCGGGTTTTGTAACAGCAGCGCATGGATTTAACGTGATGCACGACGGCTGTCACGGTAGCTTTTCGAAATCAAAGAAAATAAATACCATAGCCGGATATACCCTCAGCATCTTGGGTGGCAATGATTTTATGTGGAAATTGAAACATAATGTGATGCATCATGGCTTCACCAATGTGCATGGCTACGACGATGATATAGAAGTGCGCCCGTTTTTCAGAATGTGCCCGACGCAAACGCATAAGTGGTTTCATCGGTTTCAAGCGACTTATGCCATTGTTTTATACTCGCTTTTATATGTCCTTTGGATGTTGTTTTTTGATTATAAAAAATATTTTACCGGTAAAATAGGCTCTTTCGATGTGCCAAAAATGAAGACGGGCGACCACATTGCTTTTTGGGCAGGTAAGGTTGTCAGCACCTTCATTTTTTTAGTATTGCCCATCATCAAATTAGGTTTTGCAAAAGCCATCGTCGGCTTCCTGATTTTTACATTATTAACAGGTTTTCTTTTGACGATTGTTTTTCAATTGGCACATGTCGTTGAAGAAACTAAATTTCCGATGCCGACTGAAGAATGTAAAATTGAAAACGAATGGGCGATTCATCAAATCCAAACTACAGCGAATTTTGCTACGCGCAACCCGATCGTCACATGGTTTTGTGGCGGCTTGAATTTTCAAATTGAACACCATTTATTCCCCTCCGTCAGTCATATTCATTACCCTAAAATAAGTTGGATAGTGAAGCAAGTGTGCAGCGAATACGGCGTTTCGTATGTTGAATTTCCACGTATTAGTACAGCTGTGCAGTCTCATTTTAAATTATTGCATGATTTGGGCAGGGCGTAGGTTTT
>JAYTON010000759.1:0-7792 GCA_043747725.1 Saprospiraceae bacterium | reverse complement strand
AAAAGTGCTGTAATTAAATTGTATTCACTGGCATCTTTTGTTTCTATTAAAACGGTTTGCATTTTGATATTATATTGATTTTCAAATATTTATGAAATATTACCCCTCAGTATTTTTTATCAAATTTCAATTGTTCAATACTTACTATCGTTTTTTTGTTTAAAAGTATTGATTGTCAATGATTTATGTAAATTTAAGGAAAAAATTATATATTAGATTTGCAGTATTAAAAATTATTTGCTGCTTTATTAGTACTCTCTTTTTCAGATTGAGTCTTTATTATATTCTTCTCCTTATCTTGGTTTAATTGGTGAATACTATTTAATTCCTCTAATTTTTTAAAATACTTTTTACTTGTAATTTGTAATGTATAATTGGAATATTGTTTAAGTTTTTTCTCTGAAATTTTAGGATCATTCGAAACTTGTACTAGCGCATAACCAGAAGATTCCACTTCATAAAGTTTCATTTCTATTTTACTACTATTCCAACAGTAAGTAATATAATATACAATTCCTAAATCATCAGCATTTGCAAAATTGGTAGAGTAACTGTAGATGTTTTTTCTACTTAAATAAGTACGGTGCTTAGGTAGGAACATAGTTTGGGAATTATTATGTGCCTTAATTATTGTATCAATATTATCTTTCCAAATTCGAGATGTACAATTTCCAAAAGCCGTTGTTAAAATTTGTTCAAAACTGTATCCCGACCTTAAAATATCCCATTCTTTTGACCATGACATATTTATTTTAGCTAAATTTTTACCCACAAAATATAACGATATTTTTCTATTTTGATTTTCATCATTTACATATATATCTTGTCTCTTTTGCAGAATAGTATAATCATTACTGACTGTTTCTTTATACCAATCTTCGTAAAATAAACTGTCTATATTTGTTTCAAATTTAAGATACCTATAGCCATTTACAGTTTCTAAGTTAGAAACTTGAGCTTTCTCAAACTCTACTTGATTATCTGATAAAATTAATTTAGTAATACTATTATAAGGCAGCACCTCCTTTTTTTCATGGGAAGTATCATCAGTTTTACAATTGACCAAGAAAATTATTGAAATTAATATTAAATAATTTTTTGACATTTAATTTTTATTGTTTTCTTCATTATTTCCGAATCTTAACTACTCGATTCAATAGTTTCTAATCAGCTTTAATTCTTTCAATTTTGAAATCAAAATTTTCTCCTACAATAAAATCTATAAAAATTCCATATTGATAATTTAGAAACTCACTCGATTGATAGTGAATCAATTTTAACTTATCGTACTTTCTTTCATTATTACTTCTATTTGATGATTTTTTGCACTCAATTATAGCTAAGTTATTCACTGTTTCTCCTCTTTTATGAATAATTACATCTGGAAAAACTAATTTTTGTAAATTTCCATCTTCTGATATATCTCCTTGTTCAATTAAAGATTTTTCTCGGTCTGTAAGTAGATTTAAGTTGATTAAATCATCAATAAGTAATTTTAAATATTTCCTTTTTCTACTCTCATTGGGCAAACCATTGTACTCACAATCAACATTATATCCCGAATCTTGGAAAATTTCATTAATGTAAACTGCAAAGCGATTTACGATCGATCTTTCACTCAAATCATTAATAAATAGGTATTTATCTTTTTCAATTAAGATTTGAAGAGCTTTTTTAATATTTTGTTCAAGTTCTGAATATTCCATATCTAATTTATCTTAAATTTTTAACTAGGGTCTTTAATCCAAATAAACCGAATATTTCCCCGCATACTCCCCCTTAAACTCCTCAATCAACATATCCACCTTCTCCAAAGTCAAATGCTCATAAAATTTATCGCCTACTTGAAACATGGGTGCGTAGCCACAAGCACCCAAACACTCCACTGTTTTCAAAGTGAATAGACCATCGGGCGTGGTTTCACCGACGCCAATGCCTAAACGTTTGCTAATATGTCGCACGACGTCTTCTGATCCCATCAACCAACAGCTTGAGGTATGACAAACTTCTATCAAGCAATTGCCCCGTTTATGCAAGTTGAACATGGAGTAAAATGAGGCGACTTCATAGACTTCAATATTTTGAATTTTCAGAATTGAAGCAACATAATTCATGACCTCTGGACTCAACCAGCCACCGAATTCATCTTGCGCTAAATGCAAAAGGGGTATCAAAGCCGACTTGTGCTTGCCTTCGGGATAACGAGCGATGATTTCCTCTGCGTGCTGCAGGGTTTTAGGTGAAAATTGTATCTCTTTTTGACCGTTTGTCATATCTTGTAAATAATTATTTTCAAAAGAATGTCTTACTCAATGCCATGCTCATGAGCATATTTTTTATAATCTTCAATGCTTTGATTGATAATGTGAATCGCCATTTGTTTATCTAAAAACTCTTCAACGACGACTGTTTTGTTTTCTAATTTTTTATAATCTTCAAAGAAATTGCGCAATTCTCTTAATAAATGCTCGGGTAATTCTGCAATGTCGTTGATGTGTGAAACGCTGATATCATCTGCTGCTACGGCTATAATTTTATCATCCGCTTCACCTTGGTCAATCATCCGCATCACGCCAATCACTTTAGCGTTGACCTCACACAATGAGCGAATATCTATTTGAGATAGCACCAATATATCCAAAGGGTCGTGGTCGTCGCAATATGTCTGCGGTATAAAACCATAATTCGCTGGATAATACATGGCTGAATAAATAACCCTATCGAGTCTCAATCTGCCCGTTTCTTTATTCAATTCATACTTTGCCCGTGTACCTTTCGGTATTTCAATAATGCCCGTAACGACTTCGGGTGAATTTTCGCCAATCGGTGTATGGTGCCAAGGATTAAAAAATGCCATAATAATGTGTTTTTGTCTGATAAAAATAATAATCGGTTTAAAATTTAAAGACAGTTTTATAATATCTCTTTACTTTAACACCCCCTCAGTTGCCCCGTTCCTCGCAATGACATTTTATATAAAATATTGAATTTCAAAGTATTATGCATCTAATTCACCTGCAATAACATTCAAACTTGATAAAACCAGAATCGCATCGGACAGCATTCCGCCTTTAATCATCTCGGTATAAGCTTGATAATAAATAAAACATGGTCGGCGGAAATGCACGCGATAAGGCGCCCGACCTCCATCAGAATTGATATAAAAACCCAATTCACCATTGCCACCTTCTACCGCATGGTATATTTCACCTTTAGGAATCTCGGCTTCGCCCATCACGATTTTGAAGTGATAAATTAAAGCTTCCATTTCTGAATAGACTTTCTCTTTGGGTGGATGATAAAACTCAGGCAGGTCAGCGTGAAAATCGCCATCAGGCATATTTTTCACAGCTTGCTCGATGATGCGGAGCGATTGCCACATTTCTTCCATGCGTACCATGTAGCGGTCAAATGTATCGCCGCTGGTACCTAATGGAATGTCAAATTCAAAATCTTGATACGATGAATAGGGATTCATCACGCGCACATCGTAATCCACCCCCGCAGCCCTCAGATTGGGTCCTGTAAAACCATAATTCAAAGCCCGTTCTGCTGAAATGGGACCCGTGCCGATAACCCTATCCATGAAAATACGATTGCGAGAAACGAGATTATCAAATTCCTTCAAACCTTTAGGAAATTCCTTCAAAAAATGGTGAAGTTTATCCCAAGCCTTTTTATTGAAATCGCGTTCCATACCGCCTATGCGACCTATATTGGTCGTCAACCGAGCACCGCAAACTTCTTCATATATTTCATAAATGAATTCACGCCATTGATAGAGATAAAGAAAACCTGTCATAGCCCCAGTATCTACTGCAATAACGGTATCGCAAACGATATGATCGGTAATACGCGCCAATTCCATGATGATGACTCGCAGGTATTCTGCTCGCTTCGGCACTTCACAGCCAATGAGCTTCTCGACGCTCATGTGCCAGCCCATATTATTGATAGGCGATGAGCAATAATTCATCCTGTCAGTCAAGGTAGGTATCTGATAATACGGACGACGTTCGCATATTTTTTCAAAAGCCCGATGAATATACCCAACGGTTGACTCTGCATCGAGTATGATTTCACCGTCCATTTTCAGAACATTCTGAAAAATACCATGCGTTGCAGGATGTGTCGGACCCAAATTCAGTATTTGATACTCCTTATCTTCTACTTGTTGTTCAACATTTGCGACTGCGCTCATATATTTTAACTGATTGAATTTATCAAAGAAATTCTTTTGATAATATTATTTTGAGAGAATATACCCCCTCAGTATTTTTAGTTAATTCGGCCCGTCTTTCAAAATCTGCTTCAATGTTTTGGTTCTTTGTTCAGTCAAATCCTGCAAAAAAGTGCTTCTTTGTAGGCTGAACATCGTACCGTATTCTACTTGCCCACTCATAAATTTCGGAAATTCACGCCTAAATTCGGCATCTCTAAAATTCACCCAAGCCAATTCAGATTGTTTTAAATATTTAATGAAAAGCGTATCTTTTGCATATTTTTTTAATACTTGTTGATAAGCCGTATTCAAATCTTTATCTGCTTTGGCATAATCTTTTGCAGCCTGAGCGTTCATCTGGGATTGAGTTTGGCTGAAAACAACCATTGGTATAATTAATAATAGGGCAATAAATGTTTTTTTCATAGTCGTTGTTTTTTGATTTTTAGAGAATTACTTTATTATAAATATCTTTTAATAAAATCTTACAATCTCCAATTTCAACAAAATCTTCTTCCTCTTTTACCTCTGAATTAATCCATTTATTCATGTCTTCTTCCATTCTGTTATAAATTTCAATCGCCCTTTTTCTATGCGAAACGATGATATATTGCTTGAGCGATTTTATAGTTTTATAACAATCTCGTTTATCAATTCTGTCCTCTGATTCAGTTGAAGGCGATGTAATTTCAATGAGTACTGAGGGGTTAAGTGTGGCTTCCATTTTACCTTTATAAAACATTGTTTCATGGTCTTCACAAATAAGTATCAAATCTGGGTAATAAACATTATTGCAATCTTTCACATATACCATTCTGTCACTACCAAACAGTTTACACCCCTTAGGGATTGCACAATTTCCAAGTGCCATGAAAATATTTGTCAACAAAGCACCATGATTGATTGATGTATAAGCCATCGCCCGTATTTCACCATTCAAAAATTCATGCTTACCTTCTGCCTTGTACTCACGGTCAAAGTATTGCTCCAAAGTCCAATCTTGTTTTTTGGACTTTGAATTTTTAGGCTTGCCTTGACGTTGTAGGCTCATTATTTAATCAATTTATAAACACAACTTCAACTTTTATCTTCCAAAAAATGAATTGTCCTTATCTTCCCGTTGTCCATCTTCCAAAGGATATTCTTTGCGCATTGGGAAATAATTCATTTCATCCATATTCAAAATACGTTTCAAATTCGGATGCCCTTCAAACTCAACACCGAAAAAATCAAACTCCTGACGCTCCATCCAATTCGCCGTGCGGAATAGGGTAGTGGCGGTGCGCACTTTTACGTCATCTTTCGGCATGGTGGTTTTAATGCGAATCCGCCAATTTTGTGGCATATTATGCAGTTGATACATCAAGCCGAATTCCGCCCCCTCAGTATCAGGGAAGTGTGAAGCGCACATAGTCGTTAAGAACGTGAATTCCAATTCTGAATCATAATACAAAAATTCAAGCACATCTATGACGGCTTCTTTTTTTACAAAAAAAACAGGGAAATCATAATCTATCGTAGAAGCCAACAAATCTGCACCAAACCGCTGCTGCAATTTGGCTTCAACTTTTGCTTTCAATTCTTCAACTTCAGGCGTTCTAAATTTTAATTCAGGATGAACGATATTCGCTTGCATATTTTTTTATTAGACATTAGATTTTTAGATACTTCCAATAGATTCCCCCTTTGGGGGTTAGGAGGCTGGGGTTTTAATCCAAGCCAAAACCCTTTAACATCGCTTGATACTGAGGGGAGTCCCGACGGCGAACTGATTCCGTTTGAGTCATTTCTTGAAGTTTCATGATGCCTTCGAGCAATTGTTCAGGGCGAGGCGGACAACCCGGTACATATACATCTACGGGGATAATCCTATCAATACCTTGCAAAACGGAATATGTATCGAAAATACCGCCACTTGAAGCGCAAGCACCCATCGAAATCACCCATTTAGGCTCTGCCATTTGCTCATATACTTGGCGCAATATCGGTCCGAGTTTCTTGGAAATAGTACCTGCCACAATGAGCAAATCTGCTTGACGCGGTGAGAAACTCAAACGTTCCATGCCAAAACGCGAAAGGTCGTAAGTTGAGGACATAGTTGACATGAATTCAATGCCACAACAAGATGTTGCAAAGGGTAGGGGCCAAAGGGAATTTTTACGGGCTAAACCCACTGCAAAATCCAATTTGGTGGCGAAAAAACCTGCGCCTTCTACACCTACGGGCGTATTTTCAGGACGTATATCTATTGCGGTTGTCGGATTTGATAATTCTGCCATCTCTTATTTTATTAAACTTTTGCGGTTTGAAATTTTGCATTTTGCGGTTTAATATTACTTATCCCAATTCAACGCTCCTTTTTTAACAATGTAAAAGAAGCCTATCAAGAAAATGCCTATAAAGGTAAACATTTCTACTAAGCCGAATAAACCTAATTTCTTAAAATTGACTGCCCAAGGATACATGAAAATGACTTCCACATCAAACAAAACAAACAAAACGGCGACTAAAAAATACTTGATGGGGAATTGTGTCCGCGCATTGCCTTGGCTTTCGATACCACATTCAAAAGTCTTTGATTTTACTTTTGATTTGAATTTTGGCGACAATTTTGGCACTATAATATGTGTCAAAACCATGACGGTGACGACAAAGCCTAAAGCTAAAATCATCATGACAAAAATGGGGAAATATGTCGTATCAGCTTGTTGCATAAGAGAAATTTTTTAAGAATTCGCCGCAAATGTATGAATTAACCTATTTTTAATAAAACTTATAAAGCCTTTTAAAGTAAATCGATTTAATTTAAATCTAATCTAAACAGTTTTAACGCATGGGCTTTCCATATTGTTTTGATGTTTTAATTCATCATTCCTCGTTTTAATTTGGCACCCACGTATTATTTTCCCGATTCACATCTGCCATCCGTTGGCTTGGGTCAATTTCGATTTTTGCAATTTTACCTTTGGCAGCATTTATTTCAAAATCGAAAGTCGGATTTGTCCATTGCCAACGTGGTAAAATGGTGCGTTTTTGATTCGGATTTTCGTTAGGTTTGTTACCCCTCAGTAAATCGAGGGCTATGTAGTACAATTCTGTTGTGCCGTTGGTATAAGTGACTACTACATCAAGCGGCATGGGCATCACACCTATTTTTTTAATGGTAATCTTCGTTTTTTGACCAATATCAGACACTGAACCGACGGCGTAATCAATTGTATGCGTAGTATTAACGAAATATTCCTTGAACCAATCCAATTCCAAATTCGATATTTTTTCGTGTATGCGGATGAAATCATTGGCATTTGGATGCTTGAATTTCCATGTGTCAAAATATTGCAACATGCCTTTATTGAAATCTTCTTCACCAATGATATATTTCACTTGCTGCAAAAAAGTAGCTCCTTTCACATATGAGCCGATGCTGAAAGCCGTATTAGTAACGAAATGATCGGAGTGCGTACTGAGGGGTTCCTCCTTGCCACTCAATGCGAAACGGCAATAGCCTTGCACATCATCTTCCATCGGGTCTGCCTCTGCTTTTTGACCGGGTATCAAACCCAAACCTTT
>JAYTON010000758.1:0-3728 GCA_043747725.1 Saprospiraceae bacterium | reverse complement strand
ATTTTATCCGATTTATCGAAAGATTGGGCAATGGTTTTAGCATGGTCAGCCACTGTTTTAAGCACATCTTCACCATATAAATGCTGACTGCCCGTTACGAACCACACTTCAAGTTGAGATAGATTTATCATAAAAATAAGGATTTTAAATTAAAATATTCTTAGCACCCTTGCCCATAATAAGCGTCTTTTCCATGTTTTCTAAAATAATGTTTATCAATTAATGTCTGTTTTATCGGCGATACTGAGGGGTTGATTTGCAAGGTGAGCAAAGCCATCTTAGCCAATTCCTCTAAAACAGTCGCATTATAGACCGCTTTCGCCGCCGTTTTCCCCCAAGTAAACGGACCATGGCAGGCGACTAAAACCATCTCTACTTCTTCAGGTGACAGATTTTGTTTTTTAAAAATATCGAGTATTTGATTACCTGTTTCTAATTCATAATCGCCTAAAATCATGGCATCCGTCATCACATCGGTCACGGGTACTGAGGGGGTCAAATGGTCAGCGTGGGTGGTGCCAAAATTGGAAATCGGGCGCACCGCTTGCGCCCAAGCCACTGCATAAGTCGAGTGCGTATGACAAATGCCGCCAATGGTTTCAAATTTTTGATACAATAAAATATGCGTTTTGGTATCCGAAGAAGGGCGCATTTTGCCGTCCACTACCCTACCCTCCAAATCCAAAATCACAATGTCATTCACCGTTAAATCCGAGTAAGGCACGCCGCTGGGCTTTATGCCGACCATCCCCTTCGCCCGGTCAATCGCCGACACATTGCCGAAGGTATAAATCGCCAATCGCTGCTTGGGAATTTCCATATTTGCCTCATATACCTGCTCTTTTAAATCTTTAAAATCCATGTTTGTTAATTTTTTAAACCTTAGTCTGAATCAAAATCAAATCTATCAATTAATTTTATTGAAAAAGGCTTATTTTTGTTTAAAATTTAAATCATAAAAAATATGACTGCATTAACACGCCAAAACAAAAATTTTCTCCTTAGTATCCCAAAGGATTTATTGGCGGATAAAATGGTTCAAAAACTTATCAGTTTAATTGAATTTAGAGAACTGACAAAGGATATTGCTATGACCGAAAAGCAAGCCTTTGATCTTTCAGAAGAGATAAAAGAAAAATGGTGGCAAGAGAATAAAGACTGGTTTCTTAAAGACATTAAAAAATGAGAATCATGGCAATCCGCAACAAATTATTCTCTTTAAGTCAATTTTAAATACCGCTTTCCACAAACCCACCCAAAGATAAATACCGCTCATACAATTTCCCATAAATCACAGCCTTCCCTTCATTCGGCATATATTCCGCATCAAAACCCGACGACATCGCCACTTGCGCCGCTTCCATTGTCGGATAAATACGGGCTGCTGTGGCTGCGCACATCGCTGCACCTAAAGCGCAAGCCTGCTCGGATTTGACTACTTTTATCGGTATTTGCAATACATCACAAAGATTTTGCATGACAAAAGGTGACTTTTTCGCTACGCCACCAATCGCTACAACGCGCTCAATTTTGACCCCCTCAGTAATAAAGCGGTCAATGATGGCTTTTGAGCCGAAAGCAGTGGCTTCTACCAATGCTTTAAAAATTTTAGGGGCATCACTGCTTAAATTTAAACCTGTAATCGCACCTGTTAAGGTATGATTGGCATCGGGTGTGCGGCGTCCGTTGAACCAATCGAGGGCTATGGGGTCGTTTGTACTGAGGGGTAGTTGCGCCGCTTTTTCGCTGAGTTTGGGAATGATTTGAGCCGATAATGCTGCCGCTTGTTTTTCACTCAACAATTCATTTAAAGGAAAACTCAACACTTTTTGAAACCATGCATAGACATCACCAAAGGCAGATTGACCTGCTTCCATGCCGAGCATATTAGGCAAAATAGAGCCATCCACCTGCCCGCAAATGCCTTTGATGAGCAAATGACCGACTTCTTCATTCGGTGCAAGCAGCATATCACACGTAGAAGTACCCATCACGCGCACGAACGTGTAAGGCGTGATATGCGCGCCCACTGCGCCCATGTGGGCATCGAATGCCCCAACGCCAATGACCACATCAGGGGAAAGCCCTAATTTTTTAGCCCATTGCTTAGATATTTTACCCATTGGCAAATCGGCAGTATGCGTCTCCCTGAAAAGGCGGCTTCTGAGCCCCCTCAGTAATGGGTCGAGTTTTGTTAAAAAATCTTCACTGGGGAGACCATCGAAGGCTTCGTGCCACATCGCTTTATGCCCTGCGGCACAACGAGAGCGTTTTATACTGAGGGGGTCGGTGTTGCCCGTTAATTCAGCTGACACCCAATCGCAATGTTCCATCCATGAAAAAGCGGCTGCGCGGACGTTTTCATCGACGCGCAAAGTGCGGAGGATTTTTGCCCAAAACCATTCGGAGCTATAAATGCCGCCAACGTATTTTGTAAAATCAACAGCCCAATTATGCGCTAACTGATTGATTTGTAATGCTTCTTGATTGGCGGTATGGTCTTTCCAAAGGATAAACATGGCGTTTGGGTTCTCTGAAAATTCAGGCAGCAGACTGAGAGGGATGCCATTTTTATCAACCGCTACGGGCGTCGAACCTGTTGTATCTACCGATATGCCGACGACTTTTTGAGCCACTTCGCGCCCTGCTTTTTTCAAAGCCTGCTTGATAGACACCTGCAAACCTTCGAGATAATCCAAAGGATGCTGTCGATATTGCGATACTGAGGGGTCGCAATACAAGCCTTTTTTCCAACGGGCGTAATAATGCACATGCGTCGCTACTTCCTTTCCATTTTCAGCATTGACTACCAGCGCCCGCACCGAGTCAGTACCATAATCCAATCCAATAACGTATTTCATTGTTTTTCGTTTTTACTCATTATCATTAGCTTTTAAAGTGCGAAATATAGGAAAATATAAGAATAATGCAGTTGTAAAAAAAGGTTCAACTGTCAACGATTTGTTTACAATTGAAATTAATGGCTAATAATGGTCGCCAAAAGCAAACAATGATTTATTTAACTCCTTTTAGAACTGTCCTTTTTTGATTTTTATTAAAAATGCTCACAAAATCAACAGACACAGTATCGCCTTCAAAAATACAATTAATGGTTTCAGTATGAGGGCTTTCGATATAACGAAGCGTCAATTCTAATGTTTTTTCATCTTTCCAAGTATAGCTGCCCGCCGTTTTAAAAGCAGCCAAACCAGTCCGATTTGACTTTGCCGCAGCCACTAAATAAGGTCCATATTTAGTCGTTTCGCTCATTGCCCAATTGCCTAAACCAAACGGTATTTGATACTTTGCTGAATCCGTTTTTATGGTCAATTGACAAATACCAGTATTAAAATAAAAACTAATATTTTGCAGCGTTTTATCATTATTAATGGAGAAATTTTTGCCTGAAATCGTTGATTCTAATGGAGAAATGACATTTTTTGAGGGCGGAGGCAAGGCTAAGGCTGCCGATTTTGCTTGTAAATTAGCCAATGCTGTCGGATTGTCGGGCAGCTTACTCGCCTGTAAAGCAGGAAAAATATATTGCCAAATCAAGTTAATTTCCCCTTGCATATCGGGTGCTTCAGCAGTTGTGATAATGACCGCATCTTGGTCGGGCAAAACGAGGATAAATTGACCATTCGCCCCATCGCCTCTAAACGAATTATGGCGGCTCCGCCACATCTGATAGCAGTAGCCTTGTAGCCAATCGCTTGAGTCTTTTTGGG
>JAYTON010000757.1:0-2158 GCA_043747725.1 Saprospiraceae bacterium | reverse complement strand
TTTCAATTTTTCCAAATCCGACATATCCGTAACACCACCCGAAGCAATGAGTTGAAGGTCTTTGAAATCACTGAGCAAGCGTTCATAAAGCTCATTCGATGACCCCCTCAGTAAACCGTCTTTGGATATATCTGTACAAATACAATATTTAATCCCTTGATTCACATAATCTTGTAAAAAATCTTTGAGCCAAATGTCGCTTGTTTCTATCCAACCACCGACGGCTATTTTTTCATCTTTCACGTCCGCGCCTAAGATAATTTTTTCAGCACCGAAGGTATTAATCCAATTCAAAAACGTCTCTCTATTTTTAACGGCAATTGTACCGCCTGTCACTTGTTGAGCGCCACATTCAAAAGCCACTTTTAAATCATCGTCCGACTTTAAGCCACCGCCGAAGTCAATATGCAAATTGGTTTTGGAAGACAATATTTCCAAAACTTTATAATTGATAATCCGACCTGCTTTTGCTCCATCCAAATCCACCAAATGCAGCCGTTGCAAACCTGCATCTTCAAACTGTTTGGCAATTTCAAGCGGATTTTCATTGTATATTTTTTTCTGAGCGTAATCCCCTTGAGTGAGGCGAACGCATTTTCCTTCGATGATGTCTATTGCGGGAATGATGTACATAATAATTTTTGAATATTGAACAAACCTATAAGGTTTTAAAAACCTTATAGGTTTGTAGTCAACGAATTATACATTATATGTTTTAGAAAAATCAGCACTTTTCCAGAAAATTGCGAATCAATTGCTCCCCATGAGTACTTGATTTTTCAGGGTGAAATTGCGCTGCATGAAAATTATGTTTTTTCAAACAGGCAGAAAATTCAACGCCATATTCAGCCGTTGCAGTCGTATATTCTCCTTTTTCAACATAATAACTATGGACAAAATAAAACCATTGGTCGCTCAAATCAGAACTTAAAATGGACGGCTGTTCATTACCCATCACAAATTGCTCATTGCCCATGTTTAATTTATTCCACCCCACTTGCGGCACTTTGAGTCTATTTTCAAGCATTTTTGACTCTAATATTCCCGAAGGGATAAAGGGGGTATGAGTCGGAAATTTCAAAACTCGCTGTGGAATAACACCTAAGCAGGGAGTATCATTTTCCTCAGAATAATCACAAAGCAATTGCATACCCACGCACACGCCGAGAAACGGCTGTTTAAGATTGGGAATCAATTTATCCAAACCACGTTCGCGTAGGTTGCGCATGGCAGAACTTGCCTCGCCTTGTCCAGGAAAAATAACTTTATCGGCACTTAAAATGGTTTCTACATCGGCGGTGAGAATGGGCTGAACGCCCAGCCTTTCGAGGGCAAAAATGACAGAGCGGATATTGCCCGCCTTATAATCAATGATGGCTATTTTCATAGCGCAAAGGTATGTCTTACAGTGGGTTCAAAAAAATGTACCCCTCAGTATTTTGAGTATTTTTAAATATTAGCGGCAATATCTCTTTCTCATTGCCGTTATAAATTGGGCTTCGGGCAGGATAATTTTAGTTTTCAATCGGTGTTGCAACGGCAGTTTTTATTAAAAAGATAGATAATTTGCTAAAAGGCTGAAAATATAATAGATTATTAATTTTTAATTTTTAAATAATTGATAATCAATATTTTAAGACTCAATTATTACAATCCGTTCATCTCATTTTAGTTGACTTTATAATAAATAGGGATTACATTTGAGCACTCTATTTTAATTGACAAACATCAGCTACTCCTATGATTAAGATTATTGACAACCCCTCAGTATTGAGTGACCTTTGTATAGCTAATATGAACCGATTATAAGTGTAAGAACACAATTTTTTTAACCATTTTAAATCAAAAGCCCAACCATGAATTTAGTAGCACCTGTTTCGTCCATTATGGCTAAAGACATCCAGACTGTCATGCCAAAAGATTCTATTGCAAGAGTGAAGGAGATTTTTGACCGCACCAAAGCCTTTCACATACCGGTGGTTAAATCAAAAAGAGTTGTTGGGATGATTAACAAAAGCGATTTTATGTCGTTTTGCAACAAACTGAGCCGACACCTGAATGGTAAAGCCGACTCGTCAAAATGTTTGAAAGGTCACACAGCAGAAGAAGTAATGACTGGCGTATCTATGGTTTTGGAATGTGGCGACCGAATCGCAGT
>JAYTON010000756.1:0-4003 GCA_043747725.1 Saprospiraceae bacterium | reverse complement strand
TGCGGAGCAATGGCGATGATGTCCGTTTTATGGTGCGCGAGAAGAAGGATTTTATCCGCAATATCGTCTTGGTTGTGAATGAAAAATCTGAAGGTGGCGATTTTGTATTGCTCAGTCTCGAAGGTAAGTTCACGATGGATGATATTAACAAGATGATGAAAGACGTCACTATTGATGTCAATAATAAAAAGGGTAAAAAATCCAGCAAGGTGAAAACGGTGAGCAGTGAGGATTGAGCTGTTGAAATTTAATTTTCAATTATAACGTGCAGCAAGTTCAAAACTTGCTGCACGTTGTATTGATTAATACACTATAAATTTCATTACTTTTCTAAACGCCGCTTACGTTCTGCTTCCTCTTTTTTTCTTTGAGCTTCGCGTTTCAAATAAGCATCGTGCCTTTTTTTCTCTTCATTTTTACGGTCAGCTTCCTCTTCTTGCCGTTGTGCTTCCCGTTTTCTATAGGCTTCTAATTTGGTTAATGGTTTCGGTTCAGGTTTCTTTTCAAGCTTTGGCTCTGCCTTTTTCACCTCTTTGACTGGTTCTACTTTAGGTTTCTCTTCTATTTTTGTAGGTTGTTTAAGTTCTACTTTTGTAGTTGCTGCAGCTGCTATTGCTGCATTATGTGATGCAATAACTGAATCTTTAGAGCCGTTAGTTTTATCCGGCTTCGGCATAGAGATATTTTCTTTAACAAAGGTGAGCCACTGTTCTTTTCCCTTGAAATTCATTTCTAAAACCATCGAATCCGAAGTCAATTTAGTAATCAAAACAATTTTTTCAACGGCTTTATCCATAATTTTATCTTGAAGAAAAAGATGGTTTTTCTTGATTTTATAAGTGCCTTCTTCGTGGATATTGAGCGTAGAGTTGAAAATATAATGACCATCGGAGTTAAATTCAATATTAACAAGATTCGCCACAATCGGTACGACATCATCGCACTCTATCAAATTATCGGCATTCCATTTTCCAACAATAGCTTTTTCTTTCTCGCTCTTGCAAGCAGATATTGATAAAAGCAAAACAAAAAGTCCGGTTAGTCTCATAATTTTGTTACAATAAAAAATAATCTTTTTTAATTGAATATTTGAAAAAAAAGTAAGCAAAGATAGACAAAACTCTCGAATGCTAAAATGTGTTTTTTAAAATTGAATGTCCAAAGTCTGCGTTAATATGCTTATTTTTGCATTTCTTAATTGTAAAAAAAGAATGTTTTATAATTATTGAATTGTATAAAAAATTGATTGTCAATATATTGAGAAGCATTTATTGCTTTCTGAAAATATTCATTACAGTATAAAAATGGTTAAAATTGGAAATGTAGAATTGGGTGAATTTCCCTTGCTTTTAGCACCAATGGAAGATGTGAGCGACCCGCCTTTCCGTGCTTTGTGCAAAGAATTTGGAGCAGACATGATGTACACGGAGTTCATCAGCAGCGACGGATTGGTACATGATGCCGTCAAAAGCCTTAAAAAATTAGAAGTTTTTGATTACGAACGCCCTATTGGTATTCAATATTTTGGCGGTCAATTGGATTCAATGATTAAGGCTGCCCACATGGTTGAAGCGGCTAATCCTGATGTGATTGACATCAATTATGGCTGCCCGGTAGCGAAAGTCGCTTGTAAAATGGCAGGTGCAGGCTTATTGCAAGATATTCCTAAAATGATAGAGTTGACGGCTGCTGTTGTCAAATCCACAAGTAAACCCGTGACCGTCAAAACCCGTTTGGGGTGGGACGACAACACCATTAATATTGTAGAAGTCGCCGAACGATTGCAAGATATAGGCATTCAAGCCCTCACCATTCACGGGCGCACCCGCAAGCAGATGTATAAAGGTGAAGCCAATTGGGATTGGATAGCGAAAGTGAAAGCCAACCCTCGTATGCACATCCCGATATTCGGCAACGGCGATATTGATTCCCCTCAAAAAGCCCTTGAATACCGCAATCGGTATGGCATTGATGGCATCATGATTGGTCGAGCGGCCATCGGTTACCCTTGGATTTTCAGAGAAATCAAGCATTATTTCAAGACGGGCGAGACGATTGCCCCCCCCTCAGTATCAGAGTGTGTAGATGCCGTTCGGAAGCATTTGACCCGCTCGATTGAGTGGAAAGGTGAGCGCGTGGGCATCATGGAAATGCGCCCGCACTACACCAATTATTTCAGAGGATTACCCAATATCAAACCTTATCGCCTTCAATTAGTCACCGTTTATGATCCCTCAGTATTGTATGCTCTTTTGGATGAAATTGAAGAAGTGTATTCTAATATTGAGGAAGTTATGGTTTAAATATAACTCGTTGATTATCAATTGTATATTATGGAAAACGAACATCAAAATCAGCCTAAAAAATACTCCTTGGATGAGTATCTTCATTTGGAACAAGTTGCTGAATCGAGGTATGAATATGATAATGGTAGCATTGTCAAAATGGGTTATACTTCTGTACCTCATGGTATCATTGTCAATAATCTGAACTTATTGATAGGCAATTGCCTTTTTGAAAAAAATTGTTTTGTTTTTGCAGAAAATAGAATGCTGTACATTCCTTATTGTAATAAATCCTATTATCCTGATTTGCTCATTATTTGTGGAGAACATAAATTGAAAAGAATGAGTGAAAATATGGAAGCTACATTGAATCCATCAATCGTTATTGAAGTTTTATCCGATTCTACTGAGGGGATTGATAAAACGGATAAATTTGTATGCTATCGTAAAATACCCACTTTAAAACAGTTTATCCTTGTTTCTCAAAAAGAAAAACGCATTGAAATTTACAATCGCCTTGAAAATACTGAAAAATGGCTTTTAGAAACAACTGAAGATGATGATGAAATGGTTCAAATTGGCGATTGTATTTTTAAAGTAAAAGATATTTATCGCCGCATAAATTTTCAAGATACGGCAGAACAATCAAGTGATTCATAACACCATAGGCAATGGTTAATTGGTAATTGGTAGTATTGCCCATTACCAATTAACCATCGCCTATAATTGAGAGGTATGATTTTTCAAATACAACCACACGAGCGTCAAATATTCAAAACCATCAGCGAAACGGCGGCTGAATTGGGCTTTCCGACCTATGTTATCGGCGGATATGTGCGAGACAGAATGTTGTCGCGCCCATCCAAAGACATGGA
This sequence comes from Saprospiraceae bacterium, assembly GCA_043747725.1. GTDB lineage: Bacteria > Bacteroidota > Bacteroidia > Chitinophagales > Saprospiraceae > JAAFJT01. The sequence continues at coordinate 843 of JAYTON010000756.1, read as the reverse complement.
TATTGTCTGCATTGGTAGCGGTATTCGATTGGCTGAGGCGGTGGCGGCGAAGATGCACCCGATGCCTAAAGTCGTTGTTTTTCAACGATTCGGTACGGCAATGTTTAGATGTAAAGATATAGAAATTGAGTTTGTCGGCGCGCGGCGTGAATCGTACCGAACGGATAGCCGCAAGCCGAGTGTAGAAGAAGGCTCGCTTGAAGATGATCAAAATAGAAGGGATTTTACTATCAATGCCTTGGCAGTGAGCTTGAATGAAGATAATTTTGGAGAAATGATTGACCCCTTCAATGGCATCAAGGACTTAGAAGAAAAGGTGATTCAAACGCCTCTTGAAGCTGGTAAAACTTTTAGCGATGACCCTTTGCGGATGTTGCGCGCCGTGCGTTTTGCTACACAATTGGGTTTTAAAATTGAAAAAAATACGTTAAAAGCCCTTTCAACTTATAAAGACCGCATCAAAATCATTTCTAAAGAACGCATTATTGCAGAATTAGAAAAAATCATGAAAACGCCAACCCCCTCAGTCGGTCTAAAGATTTTGTTTGAAACGGGGCTTTTGAAACTCATTTTTCCTGAAATGGATGCCCTCAAAGGGGCTGAGACGCGCGAAGGCATCGGTCATAAAGATAATTTCTACCATACGCTTCAAGTCATAGACAATATTTGTCGAAAAACGGACAATATATGGTTGCGTTGGGCAGCCCTTTTTCACGATATTGGCAAACCTGCCACTAAACGTTGGGAGGAAAACGAAGGTTGGACATTTCATGGTCATCAAGACCTTGGTGCTGCCATGTTGCCACGTTTATTTCGCAATCTCGGCTTGCCTGTTGATGATCG
>JAYTON010000755.1:0-3542 GCA_043747725.1 Saprospiraceae bacterium | reverse complement strand
AGTATCAGCCCTATCACGCCTAATTGACGAGTCTTACATTCCGACCGTAACAGTGAGTACTCGCTACCAAGCTCCCCCTTTGGGGGCGGGGGGGGCTGGCTTTATTGAGATAAAAGTAAAAGACAACGGAACAGGTATGCCCGAAAGCGTGAGAGCCAAAGTCTTTCAACCCTTTTTTACAACAAAACCAACGGGGCAAGGGACAGGCTTAGGGCTTTCATTGGCTTATGATATTGTGACAAAAGGGCATGGCGGCACTTTGGAAGTCGAATCTACTGAGGGGGTAGGGACAACATTTATAATAACACTTTAAAGTCATCATAATGAAACGGATTAAAAGTTATTTATTCATCATATTTATCATATTTAATTGTCCACTTGCGTCATTCGGAGAAAATGATACAATTCGTTTGAATAATTTTTGTCAGTTGGCATTAAAATATTCAGAAGTTAACAGAGACAGTGCTATTTATTATGCTGATATTGCTTTTTCAATTGCAGAAAAATTAAATCAAAAATTTTACCAGGCAAGTATCTTGAGCGACCTTGGATATACATTGTTGAGTAGCGGAGACTATGGAAATGCCTTTACTAAATTACTTTTAGCCAACAAGTTAATTGAAGATAAAAATATTGCAAAAGATGTTATTATCACGCCATTTTTTAAGCAATATTTTACCAGCAATGACCCTAAAATAAATAGAATAATATTATTAGGCTATATTAAAAATAGCCTGGCTATGTTGTACGGCCGCACAGAAAATTTTGATAAACAACTATCAGAACTAAAAGAAGCCAAAAAAATAATCGAAACGGAAACGACTGATTTTAATCTAAGATGGACTATAAATAATAATATTGCTAATGCCTATTTAAATATGGGCAAACTTGACTCTGCTCTTTACTTTCAGCAAATTACTTTGGCTATTGAAAGTAAAATTGAAAATAAAAACTATGGCGGAGCATCAAATAAAGCTATTGGAGATATACTTTTTAGAAAAGGAAATTTTGAAGATGCAAAAATCAATTACCTCTCAGCATTAAAATTACTGAAAAAAAATCAAAATACATTTTATGTAGCTCTGACCCAATTTGCATTAGCTGACACTTATAGAAAACTTGGTCGGGTTGATTCAAGTCTGTATTATTCTAAAACGGGTATCACAAACTACAGGTCTTTAGGTAGTTATGTACCTGAAATGGAAGAAGCATATACAGCACTTGCTTTAAGTTTCAAAGATGAAAACAAATATGATAGTGCTTTTCATTATTTACAATTGTCCAAGAAGTTGAGTGATTCCGTAAATGACAAAGAGATAAAAACACTTACTAATTTTCAAAATATTGGCTTCAATGAGCAGATGAGATTGAAGGAAGCCGAAGCCGAAAGAATTAAAACAAAAAACAGAACTCAAATATTACTTTTATTAACCGGGTTAATTTTGTTTTCCATTATTGCATTTATATTATACAAAAGCAATAAAATGAAAGTTAAAGCCAATTTTTTATTAGAAGAACAAAAAAGGCAAATCGAGAATACTTTAGTTGAACTCTATGCTACCCAAAATCAACTCATTCAAAAAGAAAAACTCGCCAGTCTCGGCGAACTCACCGCAGGCATTGCACATGAAATACAAAACCCCTTAAACTTCGTCAATAATTTCTCTGAATTGAGTGTGGATTTAGTAAAAGATTTAAAAGAAGAAATCGAGAAACCCACACAAGACAAGGAATATATCGGCGAGTTATTTGATGATTTAAGTCAAAACCAAGAAAAAATCAATCATCATGGTAAACGAGCGAGCAGCATTGTGAAAGGGATGCTTGAACACTCTCGTGCGAGTACAGGTGTGAAAGAATTGACCGATGTTAATGCTTTGGCAGATGAATATTTACGGCTTTCTTATCATGGCTTACGAGCGAAGGACGATTCTTTTAATGCTGATTATGAATTAATTGCCGACCCTAATTTACCTAAAATAGAAGTCATTCCGCAAGATATTGGACGAGTTTTATTGAACTTGATTAACAATGCATTTTACACTGTAAATGAACAAAGTAAGGAAAATACTGAGGGGGTGTTTTACAAACCTACTGTCACCGTTTCTACACAACAGCTTGACAATCAAATAATTATAAAAGTTAAAGACAACGGTAAAGGGATGCCCGAAAGCGTGAGAGCCAAAGTTTTTCAACCGTTTTTCACAACCAAACCCACAGGACAAGGCACAGGCTTAGGGCTTTCATTGGCTTATGATATTGTCACGAAAGGGCATGGCGGGACTTTGGAAGTCGAAAGTACTGAGGGGGTCGGGTCCGAGTTTACAATTGTTTTAAAAGAAAAAATAGAGATGTTTGGTATAATTAAATGATTTGAATACTTACTTTTAGTGAATTTTTTTTAACCTTTAAATTAGCGCATTTTTAAAACATACTTGATAAACAATACATTGATAACCATTACCTAAAACCAAGCGCAATGAATCAACTTAATCAACTTATCCTGTCGAGGAATCCCGAACCCGGGCATGACCTTAAAAACGTTCTAACACTCACTGAATTTATAAAATTACTCAAAGAAGAGGAAGACTACTATCCCGGAGAGCAGCACAACACCAAACTCATGATAACCCGTTTACGCAAGATTTTTTATGATAAATGGGGATGGAATAGAGAATTGGTAGAAGGGGCTGCCCATATTGATACACGCTATCAAGTAACTGTCGTGGACGATGCGACAGAGCATACACAGGAAATTTCGCGATACACACATTTTAGTTACGACCCCAAGCACCGTTCTGTGACCTACACTGACCATGATAGGGTGTATGGGAATACGCGCGCAGGAAAACCCACCTTTATCTATTCCTATGACCACCAAGAAGTAGTACTGCCTGATGGCACTTATTGCGATATTGCCCATATTTTAGCGGGTTTAGATGCCCATAATTACCCGCAGGTGGTCACGCCCTTGCCCCAATTTTTGCGCTTTATGAAGTTCCTTTTTCCGCATGTAAATTCTAATATGGATGTTGCTACTTGGATTGGTGATATTGGGAGTTCTGCTGGCGGTTTTTTGTTTGCATATTTATTACAAAAGAAAAAACCGATTTCAATAAAACAAGAGCAAGGCATCATCAATGTAGAAGTTCCCGGTTCTGATATGCTTGGGGATATAGAACCTTATGTGATTAAAGAATTTTATGATGTATCCTCCAATAACGGCAAACGATTCACTGAAATTTTGGAAGACTATTATTTGACAGATAATCCGTATCGAAAACATCGGTGTTCCATATTCTGCAAAGCGAATGGTCTAAAGGGTTGGGATGGCAATGCCTTCCAAAATGAGGCTGAATGGCTTCAAATTTATAAAAAGCAATTGAGAGACGACACCACATTTCAAGTTTTTAGCCTGACTAACGAAAAGATCAACAGTATATGGTTGCCTATTGTAATTTGGTTCAATGGTTTTAGAGAAGTTTTAAAATTGGAGTTGTTGTTAAAAGTGTTTTTAGAAAAGTTGAAGGAGGAGATAAAAC
>JAYTON010000754.1:0-6148 GCA_043747725.1 Saprospiraceae bacterium | reverse complement strand
AATACTGAGGGGGTATATCTATATTCAACCCACTTTTAACTTTTTAACTAACCATTATCAGTATTAAATGAAAAAATACATTCTCTCGATTGACCAAGGCACGACCAGCTCTCGTGCCATTGTTTTTGATAAAAAAGGTAATATTATCGCTGTGGCACAGCAGGAATTTACGCAATTTTTCCCGAAGCCAGGTTGGGTGGAGCATGATGCGAATGAAATATGGCAGTCCGTTCAGAATGTTGTCCGCAATGTTTTGAGAGAAGTAAATCCTAATGATCTTGCAGCGATTGGCATCACCAATCAGCGTGAAACAACGGTGGTTTGGGATAAAAATACAGGGCAGCCGATTTATAACGCCATCGTTTGGCAAAGCCGCCAGACGATGGATGTCTGTGACGAGCTCAAAGCGAAAGGGCTTGACCCCTCAGTACGAGCCAAAACGGGTTTGCTCATTGATGCTTATTTTTCAGGCACAAAGGTGAAATGGATGCTCGATAATGTCGAGGGTGCGAGGGCAAAAGCAGAAGCTGGCGATTTGCTTTTCGGAACAATTGATACATGGGTGCTGTGGAATTTAACAGAAGAAAAAACACATGCTACGGACTATACCAATGCTTCACGCACGATGCTTTACAATATTCACGACCTCAAATGGGACGTTGAACTCTGCGAAGCCTTAACCGTTCCTGCTTCGATGTTGCCAACTGTCATGGATAGTTCTGCAGTTTATGGTCATGCGAAAGAGGATATTATGGGCATGAAAGGCATTGCCGTATCAGGTATTGCGGGCGATCAACAGGCTGCCCTCTATGGTCAAGCGTGTTTCAGCGATGGTATGGCGAAAAATACTTACGGTACAGGCTGTTTTATGCTCATGAATACAGGCGACAAAGCCGTTCAATCTAAAAATGGTTTGCTCACAACCATCGCATGGGGCATTGATGGCAAAGTGATATATGCGCTTGAAGGCTCTATTTTCGTAGCTGGTTCTGCTGTACAATGGTTGCGCGATGCTGTCGAACTCGTCAAAGAAGCGGCTGATACTGAGGGGTATGCCAAAAGCATTTCGGATAATGGTGGTGTGTATGTCGTGCCGGCATTCGTTGGTTTAGGTACGCCTTATTGGGATTCGGATGTGCGCGGGGCAATATTCGGCTTGTCACGTGGCTCAGGCAAGGCGCAACTGATACGCGCTACTTTAGAAAGCATTGCCTATCAAACAAAGGACGTTTTGAGTGTTATGGAAAAGGATTCGGGCATCAAACTCAAAGCCTTGCGGGTGGATGGTGGCGCAGTAAAAAACAATTTTATGATGCAATTCCAAAGCGATATTTTAGGTACTAAAGTCGAACGCCCTGTTATTCAAGAGACAACGGCTTTGGGAGCAGCCTATTTAGCTGGTCTGGCAGTCGGTTTTTGGAAAGATGAAAAGGATATTTCCACCAATTGGCAATTAGAACAGGATTTTAAACCTAAAATGAAAAAAGCGGATTCCGCTAAATTGTATAAAGGTTGGAAATTGGCGGTGAAGGCGGCGAAGGTGTTTAAGCCTTGATGAATAGCGTTTTAATTGAATTCACCTTGATTTTAATTCAGAAATGGATTGAAATCAAGGTGAAAAAATTTATAAAAATGGAATTGCAAGAAACAGATGATGAAAATATAATTCTTACTCATTTAGCGAGTGAACATGCCCTCGCTAAGGATTGGCTCACTCAAATTGAAGATGAAGCGTGGGAAGATTTGTAATATTCTAAATAATCTCCATCTGCCGCATCAAAAATGCCGCACTCATTTGTTGACAAACGCCCTCTCTTAGTTTATAATCAAAAAGTAAAACATCTTCTGTGATGGTTGCTTCAAAGCATTGGTTACTGAGGTAATCGGGATATTGGGTTTTCATATCGCCGATGACTAAATCATGGGTAGCAATAATGCCGACGGCGTCTTTAGCAATGAGGCGATGAATCAAGCCTTGCGTACCAGCGCGTTTGTCGTTGGAATTAGTACCCCTCAGTATTTCATCTAAAATAATGAATGTTTTATGTGTTTTATCAAGCGTTTCAATAATAGCTTTCAGTCGTTTTAATTCTGCAAAAAAGAGGGATTCACTGTTTTGCAATGAATCATCAATCCGCATACTCACGCAAACGTCAAAAGGATAACAGTCAAACTGCTCGGCACAGACAGGCGAACCGATTTTAGTCAATATCAGATTGATGCCTAAAGTCCTCAAAAAAGTGCTTTTGCCCGACATATTAGAGCCTGTCAAGACGATAAATTTTATTTTATCAAAACTGACATCGTTACAAATACGCTTCTCTCGTTGAATCAAAGGGTGTCCAACTTGTTTTAATATCAACTTTGCTTCATTAGTGATTGTAGGGAAAATAAAATCGGGATTATTGTAAGCAAAATTAGCAATACTCGACAATGCCTCAAACGTGCCGATGGTTTCAAACCAGATAAAAACAGCTTCTTTATTCTGCGTTTTCCATTTTTCTAAAGTAAAAAGAGCATGTAGATGGTATTGAAAAAGACCGTTCATCAATATGGCGGCGAAGGGGTTGAGAATGGTATCGAATTGGTTGAGGATTTTTGAAAGTTGATTAATAGATTGGCTTCCTATTATTTTTGCGGAACTGGAGTTTTGCGCTACGATACCCCTCAGTAAATCGGAGTTAAATGCTTCATTTTCAATGAGTTGCAAGAGTTTACTATATTTTTTTAAGATGCCACTTGTATTATTGAGTAAGCGATGTTCCTCTTTGATATGCTTTTGTTGAGTGGCGACTATGCCTAAATTGAGGAAAAATAACACCTTAAAAATTGTAAAAAAAATTGGGTCATCCGATACAAAATTAGCTATTAAAATGCCCACTGTTATAACAGGTAAGATGAATGATACCCCCCTTAATGCTTTCAGCTTTATCGCGCTAAGGCGTGACAGGATTAGAGCATTTTGATAATTCAAAGGCGCATAAAGCCATTCTTTAAATTTTGGGATGGATAAATCTTCATCAATATGCATTTGCCCTGCGGCTAAATAATTTTGTCGCCAACCCAATTTTAAACCCAATTCTCTAACAGCTTCCTGTTGTGCTTTTATATTGACCCCCTCAGTATTTTTCAACCAATTAGCTAATTGTGCTTCACCGATAGCGGTTGTTGTGCGATTAATGTGCTGAAAAATGGATGCTTTTCCGAAAATATCAAGGTCATAGGAATAGGGATGATTAGGCTCAATATAGGCTTCACCTGCTTTAAAAGGTGTTAAATTACCTGTTAAATAAGCTATTTCATTTTCATTAATCAAGCTTAAAGATGTGTAGAGTTGCGCTTTATCTTTGTATTTTAAATGTAGAGAAACCAACCAAAGGAAAAGAGCAAACAGTAAAATACCTGCGCCGAATAGCCACGCTGTTTGCTCCGTCTTATAGAAATGATAGCTGCTATAAATGAGTAAAAAGATAGAGAAAAGCCTTAAAGCTGCAATAATATTCCCCGTTTTAGAAGCCTCAGCATGAAGATTCTGATAGTGCTTTTGTAATCGCTCGTAATTTTCAAAAATGGTCATATATTCTGATGTCTTATTTTTCACAAAGTTATGATTTTGAAGTGGGAAAATGGCAAGATTAATTTGCAGGAATATTCTCTCGCATTTAATATACGGTTAGAAAGTATTTGAGTAATATTGATAAATTTTACTGAATTGTGTAATTGAATTTAACAAAAAAAAGATTTTATGAAAGTAGGCATTATAGGCGCAACTGGCATGTTAGGCAATCATGTATTAAGAACAGCTATTCAAAAAGGGTATGAAGCGGTGGTTATTCATCGTCCAAAATCTAATTTAACGAAAATTGAAGGGCTTAATTTCACAAGTCGCATAGGGGATTTGAACGATAAAACGACCTTGGTTGAGTCATTGAAGGGCTTAGATATGGTGTTGAATTGTGGGGCATATTACCCGACTATACCTGTTCCCTTAGAAAAAGAGATGCAGAGAGCACAGCTTCAAATGGAAAATTACATTGAAGCCGTTCAAAAAGCGAAGATAAATAAAGCCCTTTATTTGGGTGGCTCTATCGCTTTGCCCAAATCTCCAACGAGTATAGGCGATGAAACGTTGATTTACGACTATGCTCCTGAGAATAAAACGCCCTACGTGCAGGTGAAATGGTTGATGGATAAAATGGCGCGTGAAGCAGGTTTGATTATCGGCATTCCAAGCATGACTTTTGGCGAATATGATTTCGGGCCTACCACAGGTCGGCTTGTGATGGATCTTGTAAACGGCAACCTCAATGCATATATTCAAGGCGAAAGGAATATTATTTATGCTGGAGATGCTGGTCGTGGTTTGCTTTTGGCTGCTGAAAAAGGTCGCGCAGGCGAACGCTATTTGTTGACAGGTGAGAATACCAACATGGATAATCTTGTTCGATTGATTGCAAAAGTGGCTGGTATAGAGCCACCAACCAAGGTGATTCCTTTAGGTATTGCTAAAATGATTTCAAAGTTTGAAGCTTTCAAATATCAATATTTGGGCGGCAAATTACCCAAATTAAGCGGCACAACTATCGCCATTATGTCTACGGGTCAATTTCTCGATGGCTCAAAAGCGCAAAAAGAATTGGGGTATACCCCCTCAGTATCTGGCGAGGAAGCCATTCGCAGAGCCATTGTTTGGTTTAAAAAGGTAAGGTATATTCAATAAATTGATTAATTTTTAGAATAAAACCTTACGATATTTTTTAAATTCAGTAATCATTCAAAGGCAAACCACGCTCTTGAAATTCAATCCAATTTAAATACTCATCACCGACCCGTTTTTCAACCATTGTAATACAACCCTCAACGGGGCAAACCAATTGACAAAGATTACAACCGACACATTCAGGTTCTTTAATTGTGTAAGTATTATAAGGTATACCCCTCAGTATATTGATAGATTGGTGGCTGGCATCCTCGCATGTGATGTAGCACAAGCCGCAATGAATACATTTTGATTGGTCAATATTGGCAACAATGTGATAATTCAAGTCCAATTTCTCCCAATCTGTTACTTTTTTCACTGAAAGACCTACAAAATCTTCAATATTTTGAAAGCCTTTTTCATCCATCCAATTCGATAAACCGCTCGTCAAATCTTCGATAATTCTAAACCCATATTTCATCACGGCTGTACAAACTTGTACATTCGATGCACCCAAAAGCATAAACTCTGCGGCATCACTCCAAGTCGTCACGCCACCAATACCTGAAATGGGCGTTTTATTAAAAATCGGGTTTTTACTTAAAGAATGCACCATTTTCAAAGCAATTGGCTTCACCGCCGGACCACAATAACCGCCATAAGCCGATTGACCTCCTACATTGGGGCGCACTTCAAAAGTATCTAAATCTACCCCTGTTATACTTTGGATGGTATTGATAAGCGATAACCCATTCGTTCCTGCTTCTACAACCGCTTTGCCCGTTGGTACAACGGAATGCACATTGGGCGTCAATTTCGTCAAAACAGGAATATTCGCTTTTTCCATGACCCACTCAACCACCATTTTAGCAATTTCAGGATTTTGACCCACTGTTGAACCCATGCCGCGCTCATTCATGCCATGCGGACAGCCGAAGTTTAGCTCTATTCCATGTGCACCGGTATCTTCCGTTTGTTGTATCAATTCATGCCAGGCTTCTCTTGAATTTTCAGCCATGAGTGAAACGACCATCGCACGGTCTGGAAACTCTTTCAGTACTTCCCGTATTTCTTTGAGGTTGATACTGAGGGGTCTATCTGAAATGAGTTCGATATTATTAAAACCCATCACCCGCTTCCCCGCATAACCCACCGCAGAATAACGCGAAGAAACATTCTTAACTTGAGGACCTAAAGTCTTCCAAACCGCACCACCCCAACCTGCTTCAAATGCCCGAAGAACATTGATTTTTTTATCCGTTGGCGGTGCTGATGCGAGCCAAAACGGGTTAGGAGATTTTATGCCGAGGAAGTTAGATTTCAGATTTGCCATATCGTTTTACAATTAATTTGTTATTGAATACTGAGGGGTATTTAAATTAAATTCAAATAGCTCAAAATACCCTTCGCCCCATCTTTCCCCGCTTGCACCGCATCCACCACTTCTTT
>JAYTON010000753.1:0-2368 GCA_043747725.1 Saprospiraceae bacterium | reverse complement strand
GGTGATTTTGCCCGCGATGCAGAGAAATATAAAGCAACGCTCACTTCCTTGGATGGCGATTTTTACATCGCTTCTTCTGAAAATCTACGCGAAGAATTGTCACGTCTTTATTCATCTATCGTCACCTTTCCCGGCAAGCCCACTGAAACGACAATGGATCGGTTGAAATATTTCGAAGGTAAATTGAAAGATGTTCAAGCAAAATTTGATGGCTACAAAGCGCAAGTTGATAAACTCAATGAGGCACTTAAAAAAGCCAATGTCCCTTCTTCTATTAAAATCAAAACAGTGAAAGAGTTTAAAGAAGATAAATAGTAAGTAAGTATCGTGGGACTTCAATTGCGCATTCCCATAAAAGCAACAGATGAAATATTCTGTTGCTTTTTTTTATGCTGATTTTAAAGGCAAATTTCTAAATAACAAAATTTCACTATATTGCGTATATTGTGTTGAATTTTAAGAAATAAAACGATAAAAATGGCGAAGAAGAAACAAGACAAATCTAAAAACATACCCCCTCAGTATAAAGAGCAAAAAGTGCTTATTCAAGTAGTTGAGCAACCTAAAAGCGCATTTTTAAAAGAAAATTGGTTGCCGATTTCCATTCTCGTCTTTTTTTCTATCGGACTTTACATTCAAACCATCACATTCGATTATGCTTTGGATGATACAATGGTGATTGTCAAAAATAAATTCACGCAGCGTGGCTTCAGCGGCATCGGCGACATTTTCAAATACGAAAGTTTTAGAGGTTACTTCGGCGAACAAAAACAACTGCTCGAAGGTGACCGTTATCGACCCCTTAGTATAGCCACCTTCGCAGCCGAGCAAAGCCTTTCCGGCGGCAATAAAGCAATCAGCCATTTTATCAACATTTTGTTGTACGCGCTCACGGGCGTTTTGCTTTTTAGGGTGTTACTATTTATGCAGAAAGCCCAAGCCCCCCAACCCCCAAAGGGGGAGAAAGCGCCATTGCCCTCAAACGAGCTGGCACGTAACTCCCCCTTTGGGGGGTGGGGGGCTTGGGCGGCTGCATTGCTTTTTGTCGTACATCCACTACATGTAGAAGTAGTCGCCAACATTAAAGGGCGTGACGATATTATTGCATTCATGGGCGAAATGGGTGCTCTTTATTTTACGTTTAAATATTTGAATGACAATAAATTTCAATACTTAATCTATTCATTTCTAACCTTCTCCATTGGTATTTTATCAAAAGAGAGTGCCATTACATTCCTTGCCATTGTTCCTTTGACGGCGCATTTTTTCACCAATACTACTTTTATCCAAAAGGTAAAAGTGACGCTGCCTATTATAGCCGCTACTATTTTTTACCTCATCCTGCGCATGAACGCCATTGGATATTTGCTCAGTGGAAAAGAAATTACCGACTTAATGAACAACCCGTTTTACGGGATGACATTAGGCGAAAAAACGGCGACCATTTTTTACACCTTATTAATGTACCTCAAACTGAATATTTTCCCGCACCCACTCACCCACGATTATTATCCTTACCAAATTCCTAAAATGACGTGGTCGGATTGGCAAGTTCTCCTGTCATTGGTTGTTCACATCGGTTTATTAGCCGTTATACTGAGGGGGTGGAAAAAGCGCAGCATTTACGCTTATGCCGCAGCATTTTATTTGATAACATTGAGTATTGTTTCCAATTTATTTGTTTCAGTGGGCACTTTTATGAATGAGCGGTTTGCATATCATGCATCATTGGGTTTTTGTATAGCCATTGCTTATTTTTTAAGTGAAAAAAGCGCAAACACTGAAGGGGGTGAAAAAATAGCCTTAGCCATATTTACACTACTCGTTTTAGGGTTTTCAGCCAAAACCCTCATGCGCGTTCCCGATTGGTATAGCGGGGCTACTTTAAACAATTCTGCAATTAAATACTCGCCGAACAGTGCGCGAGCCAATTGTTTTTATGCGGTTTCAATGTGGGAAAATACCTATAATCAATTGCCAAAGGAAACGCCTGAAACACGTAAGCGAGAGGTTTTGGATTCTATGAAATTTTATTTTGATAAATCAGTCAGCATTTTACCTAAATATGGGGCGGCTCAAAAAATGCGGGCGGCGGTGGCTTCTGAATATCATAAATTGGATGGCAATATCGAAGCCCTGATAAAAGTTTTTGACGAAGTGAATCGAAGTGGCACTTACGATGCCTATGTGGTAGAGTATTTAAAATATGTCAATACAAAAGTTAAAACCAAAGCGGATGGTGAAAAATTAGCTGCTTTTTATTCGAGTATGATAGTGTTTTATAAACAAAATTACCCGACTACTTCCTTGCCTTCTGAGTACACAAATCTATTAGCAGATATTCAAGCGCGCATGGTTAATTTGCAAT
>JAYTON010000752.1:0-8091 GCA_043747725.1 Saprospiraceae bacterium | reverse complement strand
GCCGTATTATTGGCATCTATTAAACCTGAGAGGAAGTTTTTAGGCGAAGCTTTGCTCAATTCAGCCATTTGGTTGAGCGTAAATAACACATCTTTTGCTCGATTGAGTAGGGTGCTTGAAAAGGCGTTGGCGTCTCTAAACGTGGATTCGGTATGATCAATGGCGACGACAACATAGCCTTTAGACGCTAAATTCTCCGTCAAATATGTCAAAAGAAATCTTGAACCGACGTAACCATGAGAAACGATGACTAACGGAAATGCACCATCTGAATACTGAGGGGTGGCATTGCGCAAAGCTCTGCCCATGAAAGTGAACGGCTTTAAAGGTCGTTTAGGATCATTGAATGTGCCTAAAACTTCATCGTATGTAATGGATTCCTTTGTGCCTTCTGGTATTATGGCAGGATACCAAACTTCTACTTTCAAAGGTCTATCATAAATAGTGTCCACTCCTTTTTTGGATTTCAGAATATTAATTTGTCCTTTATTGACCCATTCGAGTGTCTGAACGCCGACTTTATATGTGCCACGTGCAGACAATTCAGGTGCATCGGGCAAGGCATCGCCTATGATAAATGGCGATTCCATGGGTGTTTGCGCTTGTATTTCAATTGAAATACATATAACTAAACCGATAAATAAAATTAGCTTTTTAGTGATGAGATACAGCATTGATAATTGATTTTAATAGTTGTATAATATGTGTAGTTAGGAATTAGGAATGTATAGTTAGGAATTTTAATAGGTAATTCCTAATTATCTATCACTCATTACCCATGAAAAAAAAGCCGGTTCCTTTTTGAAGAAACCGGCGACAACGACGTAGCTTAAACACGATATGATGGAGTCATCATACTCAAATGAATGTATGGAACAAATATACAACTTACTTTCAAATAGCAATACAACTAATATAGCTATTTTAAGTAATTTTTATTTTATAAACTGCGTTTTCACAGAATTAAAATTGGGCAATTGCTTAATATGCCATTTATGAATAATTAAACCATTCTTTAAAAGGAAGACGCCTGGATTAGAACGCATCATTGTTTTGATAGTCAAATCATCGGCTGTATAAAATGGATATGCCGTCTGTGCGTCATGTCTGAAATCATCAATCTTTTTAGGATCTGAATAGGGTACGAGAGCAGCGATTTTATATCCTGCTTTTTCAGCTTGATCTAAGAATGGATTTATTTTATTGATAAAAATATCCCTATACGCATCATTAAATTTAAATGACTTAAACACCTCTTCGCGTTGCCCCATTGAATCAAATACTTTTTTCAATTCAAAAGTATCTTTACCCGCTATTTTCATTTTTACCGTCTCCGTTCTAAAAATAGAATCAGGCACAACGATGGATTTTTTCAACGTTTCTGAAGTCATTTTCCAACTCACCACGAGGAATGTATATTTGGGTTCGTTCAAAAAATCTTCTGTAATATCGTTACCGTCTTTGTCATTCATACTAAAATCGCTGATTTTTGAGTGTGCTACTGAGGGGGTGGTTTTTATTTGATCAGCCACTTTCCAGCCCGCTTCTTTATTGTATTTTTCGTAGCCTTTTTCATCCATATAAACTTTATTGGTCAACATGATTTCCTCGCCCGTTTTTTCATTTTTCAGTTTCCAATCTGTTATTTCAACGGCGGACGCCGCTTTTTCTTCCGCTAATTTTTGCTCCCGAATATTCACCCCATTTTTGAAAGGACGGAAATCCACAATCGGTTCATTCATATACGTATTATAAAAACAGAAAAGGAGAGTCGCTAATAAAGTCAAAGCCACCATAATATTCCTTGTTTTTGAAGTAAAAAGCACATTAAAATGTCTATACCGCCAAACAAAAAACAGTGCAACGGGCATCAGCGCAATGTCTTTATAAAAAGAAGTCGTCGGGCTCAATTTCAAAAAATCGCCGAAACAACCGCAATCTGTCACCTTCATATTCGTCTCGACATAATCGCCCCATTTTGAAAATTCAAAGAAATTCACGCCATCTGGTACGAAAGCCGTCAAATGCGTATAACCTGTCAAAACGGTGAAAAATGCCATAATTATAAGGAAAAGCCAAGACGTTAGCTTAGATTTATGTCCTAAAATCAACATAACGCCGATGATTATTTCCAAAACAATCATGAATATGGAAAATGCCACCGCAGAATTGGCTAACCACGGAAACATCGGCGCAATGCCTTTGAGCCAAGTACCTTTGAAAGTGGTTTCAAATTCGCCGAAATATTGTTGCATCTTAAAAGCTGTTCCCCAAGGGTCAACAGCCTTAACAGCACCTGAAAAAATGAACCAAACGCCCGTAAAATTTTGAAGAAAAGTCTGAACCCAGCTTTTAGGTGGTGTTTTCATAAAATAGCCCGTAAGAGCCGTCAAAATACCGCCACCGATGGCAAAACCGATGAGTAAATTCCAAATGGTCATATTATATTGATTGAAATTTTAAAATAAAAATTAGATTTATAACTGTTTAACTAACTTATATCTTTTGACTAACTGCACCATTTATGGTGGGGGTTAAAAAAGTACAGTGAGTTAAGGCTTTAGCCATCCACCTTTTTTCTTTAAGAAATGAACGGCTAAAGCCTGAACTGTATTTTAACAATTTGCCTCCACCATAAATGGTAGAGTTTAGTTATTGCTACCATCATTGAGCACTGATTTTTATCAATGCAAAAATTGCATAATTTATAATGTCTTGATAATTAGCCTCTAAGCCTTCGGACACCAACGTTTTACCGGCATTGTCCTCAATTTGTTTCACGCGCAAGAGCTTCATCAATATCAAATCCGTCAGACTTGAACGCCGCATATCGCGCCAAACTTCGCCATAATCCGTATTTTTCCGAATCATCAGAGCGCGGACTTCCGAGAGATTTTGGTCGTATAAATCGGCTGCATACTGAGGGGGTAGCTCCAACGGCGCATCGGCTGGCAAAGCCAATTGAATCAAAGCCATCAAACTATAATTGACCAAACCGATGTATTCATCATCCACTTTATCCGCCACCACTTGCTCGCCCATTTCTTCTATTTGGCGGATGCGACGCGCTTTGATGAGCAATTGATCGGTCAGAGAAGAGGGGCGCAAAACGCGCCAAGCCGTTCCGTAGTCTTTCGTTTTTTGGACAAACAGTTCTCGACATTGAGCCGCTACTATATCGTATTGAATTAAAGTTTTTTTCAATGTTTTTCTACTATTTAAAATATTTTGACAAATATAAACAGTCGTTTGATAGTGTACCGCAATTCTTTCTACTAAAGTTTTTAATTATTCTAAGAGGCAATATTGTCGGAGTCAGTCTGAGTGACTCGGATAAGTATATAAATATTTTGTTTTTCAAAATAATACTAAATGTGCGTTTGAAAAATACTGTTTTCCGTTTCAAAAACATTCTGAAATTTACACTGCATACAAATTCAGAAAAGAAAATAGGGAATAAAAAGACACAACCATTTATTATTTTGCAGATGTAATATTTATACGATAATTATTGCATTTATTTTGATAAAATATTTATTTTAAAATAAAATTTTGTTTTATTAGCTTGATGTAAAATTTACACAAACTATCCTCAAAATTTTGTTTAACGAGTGTTTAATTGTAATTTTGCACCTTAAGAATAAACAATACGAATCTTTCAACGAAAAAAATGACATAATTAAGCTTAGAAATGGCTCAGTTTTCACAGGAATTTTTTAAAACAGCGATGACGGTCGATAATGTCATTTTCGGATTCGACGAAGCGGATTTGAAGGTTTTGCTTATCAAAAGGGGAACAGAACCTTACACGGGCATGTGGGCTTTACCGGGCGATTTTGTCTATCCAAACGAAGATATTGATGCTGCTACGGCGCGTATTTTGGAAGAGCTAACGGGCTTAAAAAATGTTTATTTGGAGCAAGTGCGGACTTTTGGTGCTGTCAATCGACATCCTTTTGGTCGAGTTGTTTCTGTTGCCTATTTTTCGTTGGTCAAAATCAATCGTTTTACTATTACCCCTTCATCTTTTGCTCAAAAAGCGAAGTGGCACAGTATTTCAAAATTGAAAGAATTAGCATTTGACCACAATGAAATCTTGAACGCCTGTTTTCAAACTTTGAAGCAAAGGGTACGTGTTCGTCCCATTGGTTTTGAGCTTTTACCTCCTAAATTTACCCTCACGGAGCTCCAACATCTCTACGAAGCCATTTTAGAATTGAACCCCGAATCAGGTCTCGACAAGCGCAATTTTAGAAAAAAAATACTCTCAATGGATTTTATTGTCGATTTGAACGAATCGCAAGAAGGGGTAGCGCATCGTCCCGCGCGCTTATATGAGTTTGATAAAAATAAATATGAGAAATTTGTAGCAGAAGGCTTTAATTTTGAATTGTAATAAAAATTCAACATGACGTCACAACCCATTTTAGACCAATTGCGAACAGGTGAAATCATCTCACTCGAAGACTTTGAAAGAATCAGTGTTTATGAATCCACCAAGCCTTTTTCATTGCATTGGGAACTCAAAACGCTGTTGTATTTGGGCGTTTTGCTCTTAAATATAGGGTTGGGCTATGTGATTTATCAAAATATTGATAGCATTGGACATGTCGCTATCCTTTCTTTTATTGGTCTTTCATGTATCGCTTGCTTTGTTTATTCGTTTTATAAAGCTGCGCCTTTTACCCCTCAGTATTCTGTTAGTCCTACGCCTTATTTCGACTATATTTTGCTGCTTGGATGCCTCACTTTCCTCATTTTTGAAGGCTATTGGCAATTTCAATACAATATATTTGGCATTCGTTACGGCTTGGTCACCATCATTCCGACCATTATTTTTTTCTTAACAGCTTATTATTTTGACCATCGAGGTGCCTTATCTTTAGCAATAACAGGCTTGGCTTCATGGGTGGGCATCGTAGTGACGCCTAAGGACATGTTGAGCCAAAATGATTTTCAGAATGAGACAATCATTTATACGGGCGTTTTATTGGGTATTGTGTTGACTGCCACCGCTTACGCCTCTGAACAATGGAATTTTAAGAAGCATTTTTCTTTCACTTACATGAATTTTGGCGTTCATATTTTCTTCATCTCTGCGCTGGCTGGGCTTTTTTCAATGCATCAATTCATTCTTTTTATACCCTTATTAATTGCTGCTGCGCTGTTTTTTATATGGTATGCAAGAGAAACGGCTTCGTTGTATTTTCTGACAATAGCAACGGTGTATGGATATATCGGGCTGACATATTTGGTATTTAAATACATGCTTTTCAATGTAGATTACATCACATTACCTTCCTTATATTTCATCATTACTTGTCCTTTAATCATTATATATTTGATTAAATTTAAAAAAGAAGTAAAAGTATAATCTAAACCTAAAATCTAAAGATGATAGCCTATAATCGTGCTTGGTTGGATGCTTTGAAAATAAAAGAAAAAGCTAAAGAATGGCTTAAAAAAGAGCTGATTACAAATGAGGTATCAATGTCTATCGAAGAGAGATATCGAGAGGGTTTTTACTCTCCCAATGTGTTCATCCGCATCGGATTGTTTATATTTGGGAGTATTTTGATTGGGGCTATTACAGCGTTTATTGCTTTATTATTAGGCTTTGATTCTACTAATGGATTTACTGCAATTTGCTTGTTTTTGGGTATTTTATGCTTCGTTGCTCTTGAAAATATTGTCAAAAAGCATTACCAAAGTGGTTTGGACGATGTTTTTTTATATGCTGGATTGTGGTTTATTATAGGTGGTTTGGCTTTTATGATTTTCAAATTTGACGACTCATTATCTCTTGCATGCTTGGCTTTTCCCTTCCTCCTTTTTGCCAGTATTCGATACATTGATATGCTTCTAACAACCGTGACATTCTGTTGTTTGGATTTAATTATTATATTATTTTTTCAACGGGCGACCCCCTCAGTAGCGGTCTATATTTTACCGTTTATAGGGATGATTTATGCTGCTGTTGTTTATTTTTGGACAATAAAAAATAAAAGAAAATACGACTTACGCCATTGGTCAAGCAATTTTGATGTCTTAGAAGCGGTCGCTTTGATAGCGTTTTATGCGAGTGGCAATTATTTCGTTTTGCAGCAAGCTGGTTTAACCTATTTCGGCATCGAAACAGTGGCTATGGCATGGCTATTTTGGATTTTTACTTTCGCCGTGCCTATTGCTTATATTTATTCGGGTTTGATGCGGAAGGATAGATGGATGCTCAATATCGGTTTGGTCTGCATAGCGGCTGCAATTATGTCTTATCGGTATTATTTTCATGTTTTATCGCTTGAAGTAGCGGCTATTTTAGGCGGTGCGGTGCTTTTAGCTTTGTCTTATTTCTCAATTCGGTATCTTAATAAAAACAAAACCGGCTATACTTACGAACCGGATAATGACAATAAATCCCTATTTGCTAACACTGAAGCCTTAATAATTGCCCAATCTTTCGGGCATCAAACACCAACAGCTGATGATAAACCTATATTTGGTGGTGGTGATTTTGGCGGCGGTGGAGCGAGTGATAATTATTGATAAATTAGGAGTTGAGAATTAGGAATTAGGAATTTATCCTAATTCCTAATTCTCAACTCCTAATTCTCTTTAAAAGGCTGGCGCGGCTGCCAATTTTCACGAGGACTCAAGATTTTTAAAAAATAGAGTAGTAGGCGGTTGATAATGGGGTTTTCATGCTTCATATACAAATACATGTCATGAGCCTGAGCACCGACAGAACTTTTGATTTCATGCGCTGTTCGAGCAAAGACAATGCTTTTTGACTGATTTTTAATCCCATTTTTGATAATATCGAATAAAAAATTGAGGTATATTTGATGACTATGATTAAGCGATTCGTCGTAGCCTAAAAAATGCGCTTCTAATACATCTCTGTTTTGGATAGTTGTAAAAAAACCGACAAGTTCTGAGCTTGAATCATCTTTAGTATAATAACCAAAAAACCGAAATTTATCACCCAATTGCTTCTTCATTTCAATGAAATAATCTTCATTCAAATCCACTAAATTGAAGCTGGATTTATCAGCAATATTGCGATATAATGCATTGATTTTCAACTTATTAGCTATAATTCGTTCCTCATTAAATTCCTTTTTTTCTATCCCTTGCAATTTCTTAAAAGCCCGCTTGGCTCTTACTCGATATTTTGAAGAAAGGGCTTCTAAATAATGCTCAAAAGAATGCCAGTCGGGATGGATGGGCATGATAAAATTCGGCTCTACTTGAAACTCATTATACCCCTCAGTAATCAGCGATTTTTGAGGTTCAAAAAAATCTTTTATAAAAACAGATTTGATGAAAATGTTTTCCTCAGACAATATTTTCTTAGCGAACTGAATGCCATTTGAAAGAAAATCGTTTTTATGCGAATCTGTAATCAATTGATTATCAAACCAATATGAGTTTTCACCCGTCAAAAGTAAATTGCCGACAATGAGCGTTTGAAAATGAACACGCCTTGCTAACCACTTTCTGACCGCCAATAAAATATAATTTTGTTGACCATCAAAATTCAAACTTTCAGCCGCATCAAAATTTTTAATCTGGCAAGCGACAAAGCCGACAAGCTGTTCATTTTTATAAAATGTGAGATAACAGAATTGAAAACCGAAAGGCGGAGATTGTTTTAAAACTCGTTGAAAATCAGGGGATAGAAAAATATTGTGTTCAGATATAATTTTCTGAGAGCTTGGCAGGTGTTTAAATTCAGTAATGTCATCGACATTTTTATAAAAACGTATATTCAAATCCTTGATAGTCAATGATTTATACGGGTTTTCTTTTTTATGAGAAGGAATTTCAAGCGTTGCTTTAAAACACATTGGTTAAATTTACAAATGAAAAAAAATATCAATCAGTGGTCTCGACAGGAATCGAACCTGTATCTAAAGTTTAGGAAACTTCTATTCTATCCGTTGAACTACGAGACCTGAAATGCTTGCATTTCAGTACAAATATAAGGACGAATCTAAAGTACCACATATTTTATTTGTATCAAAATAACTTATGCTTAACCCTGATTTAATCTACACTTAACACACTCTGCTGATATTTGTTCCATATTAA
>JAYTON010000751.1:0-8274 GCA_043747725.1 Saprospiraceae bacterium | reverse complement strand
AAAAGATATTGACAATCTATACACTCACCATGTCTTGCATTCTCTCGCCATTGCCAAAATCGTCCAATTTAAAGACGGGGCAGAAGTTTTAGATTTGGGAACGGGCGGCGGTTTTCCGGGAATTCCTCTCGCCATTCTATACCCCTCAGTATCTTTCATGCTGGTGGACAGTATCGGTAAAAAAATAAAAGTCGTGCAGGAAATAGCGGCTGCATTGGGTTTAAAAAATGTTGAAGCACAACATATTAGAGCCGAAGAAATTAAAAACAAAAAGTTTGATTTCGTTATTACACGGGCGGTTGCAACGCTCGATAAATTGGTGCAATGGAGTGCCCATTTAATTAAAAAACAGCAAAGTCACGCTTTGCCCAACGGTCTTTTAGCCCTAAAAGGTGGCAATGTAAAAGAAGAAATCAAATTATTGGGTAAAGGACGTTACGCCGAAACAAACTCTATCACTAAGTTTTTCAAAGTGCCTTATTTTGAAGAAAAAACGGTGGTGTATGTGCAAGGATGAAAAACCGTAAAAGGTAATGCCTTAACTGTTGTAGCGGTTAAGGTCTTTTTTTTGAAAAAACTTATTCCAAGCCGACCTTAGTTTGGTTTGCCTTGACCTAAACTTATTTTAAGCCGACCTTAGTTTAGTTTGCCTTGCCCTAAGCTTATTTTAAGCCGACCTTAGTTTAATTTGCCTCGACATAAACTTATTTTGAGCCGACCTTAGTTTAGTTTGCCTTGACCTAAGCTTATTTTAAGCCGACCTTAGTTTAGTTTGCCTTGCCCTAAACTTATTTTGAGCCAACCTAAGTTTAGTTTGCCTAAACCTAAGTTTATTTTGAGCCGACCTAAGTTTGGTTTGCCTCGACCTAAATTTATTTTAAGCTGACCCAAGTTTGGTTTGCCTCGACCTAAGCTTATTTTGAGCAGACCCAAGTTTGGTTTGCCTCGACCTAATTCAAAGCTTAGAATTATTTAACATTTCCACGTTTTTAATATACTTATATTTGCAGGGATTAATTTTTTTTTCTTCAAACAATTAAATCCTTAATTCCATGCTCATTCAAAAGACTCAACTTGCCCTGCGTTTTGCTCTCTTTTTAGTGCTTATACTGAGGGGGTGTGTTCAATCTAATTCTATCATTGCTCAATCATGGCGCCTGCCTTTGGATACTGAATTTACGGATATTTCTTTATCGAATACTTCTACCGTTAAAGACAGTCAGTACCTCATTTATGGGAAGTTTCAAACGCAATACAAATGCCTTTTCGTAGATGACAAAGGACAAATAGTGCAGAAAGCCTATCCTAAAAAACAGGGTTATTTAACTTCAACTGCCGATTCAGGTTATCTCATTTCTACTCCTCAACATGGTAGAAATTCAAGTGTTTTAATAGAATTTTTTGATAAATTTGATAATTTGCGCTTTTCTGAAACAGTTTGGATGAAACCGAATGATTATTGGGTTCAGATAAGCCCTCTATTCGTAAGACAACTACCCAGTAAAAAAATCCTTTTGGTGACGCCTAAAAGGGTTTCAACTGCGATAGCCTATAATGATTTTGTTGAAATAAAAATATTAGATGAAAAAGGAATTCCAATAACATCTTTAGAAATCGACAGTATTAACCTAAGATATTCACGACCTCAAGCTATTGCAACCTTTATTGATTTTCAAAATCAAACCCTCACTTTGCATGATGGTTTTAATCTCAAACGCATTTCTTTCAAAAACAATCAGCTTGCTATAATAAATGAGTCAAAATCTCCCCAATATTTTGATAATTTAATAGCCCATTATCCCTTTCAAAACAAGGAAGCTTTACTGTTTTTAAACCCGCTTTCTCCTATAAGAGATAGCTGTGTCAATTGTTATAGATTAACAATTACTGATTTGAATAGCCGTATTTTAAGGTCAAAAAATATTAGTTTTAATAATCTTGACTTAACCATTAAAACCATTTTCAAAGATGACAATTCAGGATTATGGATATTTGCCCAAGACCAATTAACACCACCTCGGGGTTATATCATCAAACTGAATTCCAATATGTTGATTGAAAGAGTGGATGTGATGGAAATAAGCCCGCTCACAGTTTTACGAAGTCCTGATGGTCAGCCTGTTGTTGTACAGGCTAATTCCATTTATAAATTGAATGCAGATAACAAGCATACAATTCGAGGTAATATAGTGCTATCAGTTGATTCAAGTAGTTGCGTACCGAGTTCAGATAAAGTACCTAATGCAATGATTGTTATAACGGGAGATATTAAAACTTATGTTTTCACAGATTCATTAGGCAATTTTAAAGTCGATTTACCTTCAGGTAAATTCATTTTTAATACCCATTTCAGTAACAATAAATTGGGTGTTAATACTACATGTTTTGAAACAACGATTTCTATTCAAGAAGATAAAAAAGATACCGCCAATTTGACGCTTATACTGAGGGGGGCTAATTGCCCTATTTTAGATGTTCAATTATCCCCACTTTCTTTACGTCGTTGTTTTACAAACACTTATTTTTTGACTTGTCAAAACTTCGGGAAGACAGCCAAAAATGCATTTGTGGATTTGATATTAGATAATTATATGCTTTTCGAAACATCTACCACACCATTTAAAAAGATTAGTAATAATCATATCAGACTCTTCTTAGGCGACCTTTCTACAGGTCAAATGACAAGATTAAACTTTGACGTTAATCTATCTTGTGGTGCTCGGCTTGGAACAACCCATTGCATTGAAGCACGTGCATTTGCTGATAGTTGTAACACTCAAAGCAATGATAACACAACATTCCAACTCTCTAAAAATTGTCAAAATGGTGTTCTTCAATTCATAGCTAAAAACCTTAAAAATAGTCCTTTAAATGCCAATATTCGCCTTATTCGCAATGATACACTTCTTTCAAGTGAGCTATTGATACTATCCCCTCAGTCAAATATGGTAAAATCATTGACTGCTAAAGGTGAGGTATTTAGGCATGAAATCCGTTACAATGGGAAAATATTTTCGCAGTTTGAAGAAGGCTGTGGATCAAGTAATTCAAACAATTATTCGATTATTTATAGCCCGCTCAATCATCCTATTCAACAAATAATTCCCTCCATCAATTATAGCTGTATGGCCAATACAGGGTCTTATGACCCTAATGATAAAACGGGGTTTCCTTTGGGCATTAATGCTCAACATTTTATTGAACCAAATCAAGAGTTAGATTATATCATTCGCTTCCAAAATACAGGCACTGATACGGCATTTAAAGTGGTGATTCAAGATGTTTTAGATAAAAACTTAGATGCTTCAACCCTTCGTTTAGGTGTCAGTAGCCATGCCTTTACGACCCAATGGAAAGGGAAAGACACCCTTTCATTTATTTTTGATAATATTTTGTTGCCCGATTCTATTCGCAATGAAGCAAAATCTCATGGATTTGTTCGGTTCAAAATTTCTCAAAAACAGGATTTACCAATCGGGACAATTCTTAAAAATCAAGCAGGTATCTATTTTGATTTCAACGAAGCAGTAATTACAAATACAACTATTCATACTGTCGGTAAAAATTTTATCCCATCTATCGTCTCTAATATCAATAAATTAGATGCCCTCAACTATAATGTCTCGATTGCCCCTAATCCTGTAGTTCAATCGCTCAATATTACAATTGATAATGGAAATGCTTGGGATATCTATTCTGTTTTCATTTTTGACATGCTTGGGCGACAAGTAAAAAGGCTATATTTTCATGATAAATCCATCAATATTAATCGTGAAAACATAGAAAATGGCATTTATTTATTGGAGATTCGTGCAAATGATAAAACCATTAAAAGACAAAGTATAATTATTGCCAATTAAAATACCCCTCAGTATTCTAAGCCAAATCGAGAAAATTTCAAATAAAATCAAATCTTTTCAATATAAAAAGTGTTAGAGAACTTGTTGAAACGTGTACTTTTGTACCTTCAATTTCAATAGTTCTTCAGCCTCATGTCAATTGAAAAAAGATAAATCCTTACGAAAAAAATAAAAATGTCTGAAAATAAACCCGTAAGCCAACAGAAAAAGCGCTTCGACACCCAACTGCTCTTTCGCATTCTCTCGTTAGCCAAGCCCTATCAAGGCTTTTTTATATTTGCTGCTTTACTGGCTGTTATCCTCGCACCGCTATCGAGTGCGCGCCCGTATTTGATTCAACAAATGGTGGACGAGCATATTTTCAAGTACGATGTAGAGGGCATGACGCGTATGGTGATTATCCTCTTGGCGCTGCTTATTTCAGAAGCTGCCATTCAGTATATTTTCAATTATACCACCTCATGGCTAGGACAATCCGTCATTAGAGACCTTCGAGTGCGGGTTTTCAAGCATGTGACAAACCTTAATCTATCATATTTTGATAAAACGCCCATTGGCACCTCTACCACTCGAACTATCAACGACATCGAAACCATCAACGCCGTTTTCTCGGAAGGCATTATTACTATTATCGCCGACCTCTTGACTTTGATAGTGGTGCTCGGCATTATGTTTTGGACGAGTTGGAAATTGACGTTAGTGTGTATGACCGTTCTACCTTTTTTGCTCGTCGGTGCGCGATGGTTTAAAAATGAAGTCGCTCGCTCTTTCCAAATTGTGCGGAACGAGGTCACCCGCATGAATGGGTTTCTCCAAGAGCATATTACGGGTATGCGCATCGTTCAGATTTTCAATGTAGAAAGCCAAGAGCGTGAAAAATTCAAGGAAATTAATCGCTCTTACACGGGCGCGAACCTTAAAGCCATATTTGCTTATGCCGTATTTTTTCCATTGGTCGAAATTGTATCGGCGGCGGCTTTGGGCTTGATGGTTTGGTATGGCTCGCAGGGGGTAATTCAGAACCAAATTACTTTGGGGGTTTTGGTGGCATTTCCTGTTTATTTAAATATGTTGTTTCGCCCTATTCGGATGCTGGCTGACAAATTTAATACCCTACAAATGGGCAT
This sequence comes from Saprospiraceae bacterium, assembly GCA_043747725.1. Taxonomy (GTDB): domain Bacteria; phylum Bacteroidota; class Bacteroidia; order Chitinophagales; family Saprospiraceae; genus JAAFJT01. The sequence continues at coordinate 3,287 of JAYTON010000751.1, read as the reverse complement.
GGTGGCTGCCGAACGTGTTTTTAATTTGATTGATGATGAAAGAAATATAGAAAAATCAGGCAGTAAAAAGGTAGAAAAATTGAGGGGTGATGTCGAGTTTAAAAATGTGGATTTTGCCTACGATAATGAAAATTATGTCCTAAAAGATGTCAGTTTTAAACTAAAACATGGTCAAACCCTCGCCATAGTCGGCTCAACAGGGTCAGGTAAAACAACGATTACAAGCATTTTAAATCGTTTTTATGAAATTCAAAGCGGCTCTATTACTATTGACGAAACGGATATTCGGGAGTATGATTTGAAAAGTTTGAGAACACATATTGCTGTCGTGTTGCAAGATGTTTTCCTTTTTTCAGGTTCCGTTTTTGAGAATATTACCTTGAGAGACCCCTCAGTACCGAGGCAAAAAGTGATAGATTGCGCCAAAATTATTGGTGCTGATGAGTTCATCATGCGCCTACCAGGTGGCTACGATTATGAGGTCATGGAGCGCGGTGCCACTCTTTCAATGGGTCAACGGCAGCTCATTTCCTTCGTTCGCGCCTTGGTTTTCGACCCTGAAATCTTGATTTTGGACGAAGCCACTTCTTCCATAGACCCTGAAAGTGAAGGCATTATCCAATACGCTATCGAAAAACTGATAGCGAAACGCACGAGCATCATTATCGCACACCGCCTTTCCACGATTCGCCACGCCAATAATGTATTGGTGATGGATAAAGGCGAAGCGATTGAATTTGGTCCACATGAAAAATTGCTGCAAATTGAGAATGGCCGATATCGGGAATTGTATGAGATGCAGTTTGCTTCAGTGGTGGGAGTGTGAGAGTACCCCTCAGTAAAAACAGTATTTATAAAAATAAAAGCCAATTATAGATGAACAACACACCCTTTCAAGTCACCGTCAACGATCAGTCTTATGAAGTCAAACCCACCGATGCAGAGGCATTGGATATACTGCGTTTGGGAGAAAATGCTTTTCATATTTTGAAAAATAAGAAAGCGTATAAGGTTGAAATTGAATCAGTTGACTTTAAAAATAAGACTTTTACTGTTAAAATAAATGGCAATAAATATACCACCACCATCCACGATAAATACGACCAATTGATTGATCAATTGGGTATGAAAGTAGGGACATCTCAAAAAGTAGGTGACATCAAAGCTCCCATGCCGGGCTTAGTTTTGGAAGTGTCAGTAGAGGTAGGTATGCACGTGATGAAGGGTGATAAAGTGCTGATTTTGGAAGCCATGAAAATGGAAAATGCTCTCAAAGCCGTGGGCGACGGTATCATCAAAGCGATTCATATTACTAAAGGCACCGCCGTTGAAAAAGGGCAGATTTTGATTGAAATGATATGATTTGAGCGTTTAGAGTTTGTCTTGCTTTGCAAACACACGGCGCAATAAATCGGTAACGCGCTCACCTGTATTGGAGCGTATAGAAAGTTCTTTTTCGGCTACCATCGTAAACAAACCATTGAGGGCTTGCGTAGTGACGTATTCATCGAGGCTTGGATTGACTTTTTTAATTAAGGGAATTTTGTTGTACGTATTTACAGCATCGCCCCAATATTTACGGGCATCAAATTTATCGAGCGATGCAACGATTACGGGGTTAAATTCAGCATAAAGTGCTTGATAAGTCGTGCGTTTCAAGTATTCTGTAGCAGCATTTTTATCGCCCATCAAAATATTGAGCGCGTCTGAAATGGTCATCTGCTTGATGGCATTCACGAAAATGGGTTTAGCTTTCGCCGCGGCATCTTCAGCACCTGAGTTAATTTTTTCTAAAATAATATCTTCTACTCTATTAAAACCAGGAATCACTTTTAATCTATCCGTCACCTGACGGGCTTCAGGCGGCAGAAGAATTTTAAAAGCTGAGTTGAAATAACCGCCTTTTTGAGAGAGCACATCCGAGCCTTTGCCGATACCCAATGTCAAGGCTTCTTTCAAGCCACCGCCAATGTCTTCGTTGGTCAAGCCTTTTTCAAGAGCCGTCGTGGCTACTTGTTGAAGGACGTCGCAAGCGGTGAATGTGAATGTGAGGGTGAAGGCGATGAGTAATAGTCCCAATGTCTTAGTCATTTTATTTAATTGAGAAATTGAAATTTGAGAATTGTTTTACGTTTTATTTAAACGCCAAATAGAAAGAAAGTCACGTTAAGGCAATCATAAAGTTATCCTGAAAACTCCTCTACGCATTTTCTACACAAGCAACCTTTAAATTGTGTTTTAAGCATTTCTTGCGTGCGTGGATGTATTTTTACCAGTTCATCGACACACCAACAGGTATTAATTTTGGACGTCGGGTCGTAGCAAATCATTGGCTTTTGGCATCTGCCGCATTGACGCACAAAATTATACACCTCTTCGATAGACGACGAAGCTACCCGACCACCCATCGGCGGATTGAGTTTTTTTATTTTAATACTGACTTGATTCATGCCTTTGAATTGGTTTTTTAAGGCTAAAACAACGTTTTCAAGCAACTGTTCGAGCAATTTATGGGGCGTTGCCATCTCGATTTTGCAAATTTCATACACCGTTTCATAGTTGATAGTATTATCAATTTTATCAATACCATGCTCATGGATAATATTTGCTTTTGAAATATCTGTCATGATTTCAACATCTAAAATAAAATCATTCCCGATAATGCGCTCTTCTTCATAAAGCCCATGAAAGGCTCTAAAGAGCATACCCTCTAATGCGATAACTGCCATATTTTATAATCTATTTATATTATCTACTCTTTTTTCGTTACTTTTTTTGAAACCTTTAGTCTTAATTACCGATTCATAATATAACATGTAAAAATAATAATTTAAATATAATGATGGTTCAAACCAAATTAAGTGTTCAAGAAGAAATTGATTTATATAAAAAATTCAATCAAACCAATAGCGTCAGAATTATACGTCAGATTACACGATACTTAACCCATGAAATCTCTGATCGACTTGAAAAAAGTGGACATACAGGATTGAGTGCAAGGCATTTAAGCGTGTTTGAAAACTTAGATTTTGAAGGCACTAATATTGTCACTTTAGCTAACCGCGCAGGTGTTACCAAACAAGCTATGAGTAAACTTGTCAAAGAGGTCAATACTGAGGGGTACGTCAATGTCAAAACCGACCAACGTGATTCAAGGGTGGTGATAGTATCCTTTTCAGAAAAAGGCATTGATTTTCTACCTGTTTTACGCAGAGAAATTCAACTAACAAAAGCTCATTTAAATGATAATGGCATTCTAAGCCAAGAAGAATCTGCCTCCATGATCA
>JAYTON010000750.1:0-2865 GCA_043747725.1 Saprospiraceae bacterium | reverse complement strand
AAAGTAGGCTTGCTCGCTACATCAAAAGTAAAAATTTCAGAACGCTTAGTCATGCGTACTTTTTCACGTTTAGGCGCTTGACCGGCTGCTTGATAGATGTCAACTGAGAACGGCAAATCAAAAATATATGGCACACCCTCCTTAGCTTCTTGCTTTTGAAGCACTGTCATTTTCATTTTTTTATTGGCTTCATCATATTCGTAACTCACATCTACAACTGGATGTCCTGCTTTATAATACCATTGATTGAAAAACCAATTTAAATCCTCGCCACCAACTTCTTCCAAAGCCAAACGAAGCTGTTGTGCTTCGCCTGATTTAAATTTATTATCGGTCAAATATTTTTTCAAGCCTTCAAAAAAAGCATCGTCGCCCATATAATTGCGGAGCATATGGAGAATGCACCCTCCTTTATTATAGCTATGAGCATCAAACATTTCCTCTCGATTGCCATATTGAAAATCAACAAGCGCGTGGACTTTTTGTTCAGATTGACCAAAGTAGCCATCCGCTACTTCTCGGCGATGATAATCGGCAGCATCTAATCCGTATTTATGTTCTAACCAAAGATATTCGCTATAATCTGCAAACGATTCATTCACTGTCAGATTCGACCAGCTTTCAGCTGTTACCAAATCACCAAACCAATGGTGAAACATCTCATGCGCGACTACAGTTTCATTATAATCTTTATCAATGAGTTCGCGTTCAGTACCGTTCATAAACTCACCGTAAATTATCGCTGTTGTGTTCTCCATAGCACCTGATACATAATCGCGTACAGCTATATGAGCGAGTTTTTGCCAAGGATACTCTACACCCAAGCGGTCGGAATAAAAATCCAAAATTTCAGGTACATTTTTGAAAATGACTTTTCCTTTTCCTTTGTATTTAGGCTCAACATAGTACATAATGTCTTTTCCACGCCATTTTTCAGTTTCTACTTCAAATTCACCCACTGCCATCATCACCAAATAAGGCGAATGGGGCATATCCATGACCCAATGGTCAGTGCGCGTACCATCGCTATTTTTTTTGGAATCTTTCATCAAACCATTAGACAAAGTTTTGTATTTGTCTTCAACAGTCATGTAGATTTCATCGGTCATTTTCTCATTAGGCTTGTCGAAAGTCGGGAACCATTTGCTATTGCTTTCAGTCTCGCCTTGTGTCCATATTTGCTTAGGCTTATCGGGTTCACTACCATCAGGGTTGATAAAAAACAAGCCTTTATCACTTGTAATGGCTGCACTTCCGCCAACGGGAGCTTCGTCAGGCTTAGCAACGTATTCGATATAGACAGTATATTTTTCAGTGCGATTAAATGATTTGCCCAAATTAATGGTCAATTTATCATCCTCATAAGTGTATTTCAAAGGCGCATTTGAGCCATCCATAGCCACTTTTAAAATGTCAAAACCTTTTGCATCCAACACCATTTTATCGGTTGTATTAAAATATGGCTTCGCCGTAATCCATGCTTTTCCTAAAACATGTTTTTTCGACCAATCAAACCGCACATCCAATTTGGTGTGAATAATATCCGTTTCCATCTTTGCCGTATTGCGATAGACGGGCAAAGTGTCAGGCATATCTTTGATGCCCACCACATCGTCAGCTTTGCCTTCTTGAGCAGCGGGCATAGGTGGAGGCGGTGTTTCAGTTTTGGCGATTGATTTATCCTTATCTTTCATGATACCTTTCGGAGCCGTACATCCCATCATCAATAACACGGCAAGCGTGAGCGCAGCAAGTGTTTTTTTCATAATTATATAAATTTATTTAACTGTTTAAAAATTACAAAATCAATATTTTATGTAAAAATAAGACAAAATACTGAGGGGGTATGTTGCTTTATTTTGGAAATATTTTTATTGAAAAAACACTTAATTTATAATGAATCAGGCACAGTGATAGCTGCTTCCATCATAGGCATTGTGTTGGTATTGCCTTGTTTTTTTTTCATAATGCGTTGTTCAGCTGGACTGTTAATGGGTAGTTGACCTGTTTGCTCGTTGGCTACAGTTTTCTCAATTTTGCTATCCGATTTTTTAACTTCATTATTAGTTATGGTTGGGCTGTTACTGTTCCCAGAAGATGTACTTTTTGATGTCGTACAAGCTACAACCAACAGCAACAACAGCATATAAGAGATGATATATTTTTTCATTTAAAAAAGAGATTGATGATAAAAAATAGTTGTAAAATATAGTTACGAAGTACCAATTTGTCATTGCGAGCGGAGCGTGGCAAGCTGGGGTACATTTACAAAGATGCAAATGTAATGATTTATCCAACGATTAAAAAACGTGCTTTGTTATTCAAATGGTCTTAAACATATCTTAAAAAATTAGAAAACATGAGGTTTGTTCATTGGGACTCATTTGTTATCTCTTGTAACAAAATAAACTTTAACTTGACTTTATTAATTTCAAATTTTAGATAATAACTGATTTTAACCTCCTTAAAACCATGAAATACTGAGGGGGTAGTTTCACTCATCATTTTATAAAAATATTTTTTTATAAAAAAAACCGTCAAAATAATAACAGCCCAATGCTTTGCCCTATCTTTGCACATGGAAACGGTAAATTTACTCTCTGACAAATTCTTGGGCGAAGCCCTCACATTCGACGATGTTTTGCTCGTCCCTGCGTTCTCGCAAGTCCTTCCTCGCGAAGTTGACATCAAAACAAAAATCACACGAGATTTGATTATTAATGCGCCAATGGTCTCTGCCGCTATGGATACAGTGACTGAAAAGGCGTTAGCGATTGCCATTGCTCGGCAAGGTGGTATCGGCATTATTCATAAAAACATGAGTATCGCAGCCCAAGCCGATCAAGTGCGCTCTGTCAAACGCTC
>JAYTON010000749.1:0-2024 GCA_043747725.1 Saprospiraceae bacterium | reverse complement strand
TTGCCAAATCAACCTCTAAAGAGGAAAGAACCTATAGACTATTCAGAGCTAAAGCCGATTCATTAAAAAATCTTGTCAGAAGCAAAGACATGAGCGCCGATAGATATGAAGATAGAAATAGAGGGTCTCTCTTTTTGGAAGATAAGCGCGAAGCCGATAGGCTCAAAAAAGAAGCCTATATCTACAACACGCTTTATGGTGAAACCGAAAAAAATATGACTTTAGCCAGTTTTGCTTTAGAAAGTAAAGCTCCTTTTATTCAAGAAATAGATATGCCTATTTCTCCCATCAAAGGAGAAAAAAAATCTAAGAAAATGGCTTTGATTACGGGTTTCCTTTTAGGTGGCTTTTTGGGCGCTATCATCATCATATTGAGAAAAATATTGCGCGAGTCTTTAGCCTAAGCACATAAGTAATAGGTGATGAGTGATATTTCACCGGAGGTGCAACATATCGGTAGCAATAGGGAATGAGTAATATTGCGCCGGAGGCGCAACATGTCGGTAGAATTTTTTAAATCCCACATGTGGTAAAGACACATGAATGGCGAAGCCTTGTTTATTTTTAAGATAATCTCAGATTATTTATATGTACGAAGACTTACTGAGTAAAAAGAAGAAAATTGCAGTCATTGGCTTAGGCTATGTCGGTTTACCCATTGCCCTTGAATTTGCTAAACACTTTAGCGTCATTGGTTTTGACATCAATGAGAAAAGGGTAGAGATGATGCAGCAAGGCATTGACCCTTCTAAAGAATTAGAAGCCAACGCATTTGAAAATACGGACATCGTTTTCACCAATGACCTCGATATACTGAGGGGGGCACATTTTTTTATCATAGCCGTACCCACCGATATTGATGAACACCGAGTCCCCAATCTCACGCCACTCAAAAGAGCATCTGAAACCGTTGGTCAGGTTTTGAAAAAAGGGGATTATGCCGTGTATGAATCCACTGTTTACCCAGGCTGTACAGAAGAAGATTGCTTACCAATATTAGAAGAAAAAAGCGGGTTGACGTTTGGAACAGATTTCAAATTAGGCTATTCCCCTGAGCGCATTGTACCAGGCGATAAAGTAAAAACGCTCACTAAAATCTTAAAAATTGTCTCAGGCAGCGATGAAGAGGCAATAGAAGAAATCGCTCAAGTATATGGCCATATCATTGAGGCAGGTATTTATAGAGCCTCGTCTATAAAGGTAGCGGAAGCCGCCAAAGTGATAGAAAATACCCAAAGAGATATTAATATTTCTTTGATGAATGAATTAGCCATCATTTTTGACCGCTTGGGGATTGACACCCGAGAAGTAATAGACGCCGCAGGAACAAAATGGAATTTCAATAAATTTTATCCGGGTTTAGTCGGTGGACATTGTATTGGCGTTGATCCGTATTATTTGTTGCATAAGGCAAGAGAAGTGGGCGTAGAGCCGCAAGTGATAGCCAGTGGACGCCGCATCAATGATAATATGCCCGGCTTTATCGCCAAACGTTTGGTGCAAATGCTGATTCAGCACGGCAAGAATCCCAGCACATGTAAAGTATTGGTTCTGGGCATCACCTTCAAAGAAAATGTGGCGGATATTCGCAATTCCAAAGTGGCGAATTTGATTCAAGAACTGATGGACTATTCCATTTACGTGCATACTTACGACCCCTGGGCATCACCTAATGAAACGGCACACGAATATAAATTGGCTTTAGTGGATAGCATTGCATTGGGTTATGATGCCGTTGTAGCAGCCGTTTCACACGATGCTTTTTTAGAATTTGATGGTGACTATCTCAAATCCATTATGACGGATTCACCTATTTTGATAGACATCAAAGGTATGTTTCCTAAGGAAATGGCAGGCATTAAAGTGTGGAGATTGTGAGTTTGAAAAATTATCTAACAGCTACCCCCTCAGTATTTGGTTATGTTTTTCAATAAAAATCCTTTAATTTTGATTATGTTTCAATAGAAATCAAAATACCTTATAAAATTAATAATGCCCGTTTCAAAAGTACAAATACTCCTTCA